>NZ_JBAMDI010000100.1:0-42186 GCF_036961695.1 Pseudomonas sp. CGJS7
TGGTGCCGGCGAAGTTGTAGGTGGTGCCACGGATCACGGTACTGGCGGTGCCGACCGCGGCAGCCGTGGTCGAACCGCTGCCCAACGCGACGCTGCGCGCGACGGAAGCCGACGCGCCGTCGCCCAATGCCACGGCGCCGGCAACGGAGGCCGAACTGGCGTTGCCGAGCGCAACCGCGCCCTGACCGTTGGCGGTGTTGCCGTTGCCCAGAGCCAACGCGCCCTGGCCGGTGGCGTTGTTGAGGTTGCCCTGAGCGAGCGCGCCCTGACCGTTGGCGGTGTTGTCCGCGCCGAGCGCGATCGCGCCGGTGCCGGTGGCGGTGTTGGGATCGCCGATGGCGACCGCGCCGTTGCCGGTGGCGGTCTGACCGCGGCCGATGGCGACCGCGCCGCCGGCGGCGGTGGAGGAATTGGCAGTGGTGTTGCCCGAACCGATCGCCACGTTCTGACCGATCGCGCCCGACACCACGCCATCGCCCTGAGCGATGCCGTAGGCGCCATTGACGTTGGCGCCGCGACCGATGGCAATGCCCGAAGTGCTGGTGGTCGCGTTGACCCGCGCCTGGCTGCCGATCGCGATGGCATCGGCCGCCGCGGCGTTAGTGGAGTTCACGTTCGGGCCGGTATCGCCCGGATTGGTGCCGTTGGCCTCGCCGCCGATGGAGATCGAGCCCGCGCCGGTGGCCCATGAGCCATAGCCGAAGGCGCTACTGCCTACGCCGATCGCTCGGGTCCCGGCACCCAGCGCGGTCGCGTTGCCGCCGCGCGAGAAGGCCTGCGCGCCCAAAGCCAACGCGCCTACCGCCGAGGCTTCGGCTTGGTAACCCATGGCCGAGCCCCAGGACTGGTTTGCGAACGCGCCAAAACCCAGGACCGTGGTGTTCGTGGCCGTGGCCTTGGCTTGGCCACCGACAGCGACGCTACCGGCCGTGCTGGCGGCGGATTGACGCCCGATCGCGATGGCGTCGGCAGCGGTAGCTTGCGCCGCGGAACTCGCACTAAAGGAACCGCCCAGAGCGACGGCTCCGGCCCCGGTTGCGTTGGCGTTTTCGCCGACGGCGATGGATTCCGAACCGACCGCCTTGGACCAAGTGCCTACCGCAGTGGAATATGTTCCGCTAGCAGCGGCCGAATAACCCAGCGCAGTAGCGCTGGTGCTCTCCGCCTTGGCGCTTTGTCCCAGAGCTGTGGAGTGTTGTCCCGATGCTTTGGAATAGCTACCTATGGCAGTCGCGTTCTGCTCGTCGGCGCTGGCGTTACCGCCCACAGCCGTCGCGAACGCGGCCTTGGACTGCGCTCCGTATCCGATCGCGGCCCCATAAGTCGTAACCCCGGTAGGAACGGAACTGAGATGGCCGCACCTGAACGAACCGGCCTGGTTATCGGTGTAGCAATCGATGGCCTGCGCGAACAATGGCGGCGCGGCGCCCAGCAGCGCCAAGAACACCACCGCGGACTCCGCCGCTCCAGCCGCCTTTGAGCGGGATTTCTTCTTACCGCCCTTAGCCAATTCCGAAGCGACTACCCAAGTCCCCAGCCGCTTGCTCCATACCTTGCAGAAAATAAAGTTCATCGGTCGTTCCCTCTCGCCGTGCCGGCGAATCGACAGCAATAGAATGAATATCGATCGGCGACCGATATTCGCCCGCGGTTAAACCGTCCGATTAAGGACAAACCGTGTCGTGTTAGGGGTTGGGTGGGCGCTGCGGGTTAATGGGATCCGCGAAAACACCCGCGTAGATAATCCCGATCAACTCCCTTGCGCGCTGCGACCGAAACGACCGATCGGCGTCCGCCGTGCGGACCGTCCTCCCCTGCTGGAGCCAGATTAGGCAGCCGGTCCGGGGCGGGCATGTAAGGAGATATCAATTTTTTGTTATTTCCTTGCCGGCCGTTTGACGCCCGCAAATCGCTACCGGCCGCACGGCCGCCATTGCGTGACCGCGGAAGGGTCAGGCATATGATTCAATGATTTATGGCACAACTAAGTGCGACCCATCTCACAAAAAAAGGTGATGAAGATCGCCTTTCAACTTGAACTAAGAAAAAAAAGATACGCAGGTTCAAGCATTTCATCCGTCGAGAAGGCCCAATCGGCTATCGCAAGTTCGCTGCCGGGCGGCCGCGCCGGGGTGGCCCCGGCGCCGGTGCGCCACCGCCGCCCTCGGGCCGGCACCGCCCGCGCCCGCCCCCGGCGGCGCGAACGCCCCCCTATCCGATTGAAGGCACCGCCGTGACCGAATCCGAATTCGAAGCCTTTATGGCGTCCCTGCGCGCCCCGGGAACGCCGAATATCTCCCCGAAGCGGGTGATCGACGTTCTGGGCATCCGCGCCAAGGACCTGACCGCCATTTCCAACCCCAATGGAAACGTCATCATCCGCGACCACCAGGGCACGGCGAAAATGCAACGCAGCCTGCGCAATCTGGCCCGGGTATTGTCGGCCGCGCGGGAATACCACCCCACGCCCGAGCAGATGATTTACTGGTTCATGAATTATCCGCTGCCGCAGTTCTATTACCGCACCGGCTTCGAAATGTATGCCGCGGGGCGCTCGGAGGAACTGCTGTCGTTGTTGACGGCGAATCTGCAGGAATCGCGCCGCGCGCACTCGCTCTGATATCGATCCCGAGTCAGCGGCCGATCGCGCCGCCGTATCGCCGCCCCGCGTCCGCCCGGGCGGCGTTCGCCGACGGCAACCAATCCATGCGCGCGCCGCGCATGCCGGTGCGGGCGATCAAGGCTTCGCGCTCATCCGCGCCGCAACCGCGCTCCAACGACTCCGGCCCCAGCAGTTGGTGCAATTGCAGTTCGACCACGACATCGTTCAGTTCGCGTGCGCGCCGATGCAGGCGCGCGCCGAGAACGTTGGCCGCAGCCATGTCGCCGCGCTGGCGCGCAGCGAAAACGGCCAGCAGATCCAAACGGCTGGAAATGATCCACGCGTTGTCCGGAAGCGTCCGACGCGCCTGCGCGGCGATCTTGTCGCCGCCGTCCAGGTCGCCGCGGGCGGCCGCGTTCTCCGCCATCCCGGTGAGCGTCAGGCCCACCAGAAAACCGTAGCCGGCCGAACGCACTTGCGGAAGCACCTCGGCGTACAGCCGTTCGGAACGTGCGATGTCGCCCAAGCGGGTAGCCAGTCTGGCCACTTCGATCGCGTTCAACCAACGGTCGGGCGCCGTCGTCGTCGACGCCGCCGCCGCGGCTTGGTCGAGCAAGACCGTCGAACGCCGCCGGTCGCCGGCCAGCCATTCGATGTGGCTCTCCAGCGACGGCGCATAAAACTGCAAGGCCCATCGTTGCCCTTGCCGGCAGCGCGTCAGCATCTCGCGCGCCTGTTCCAGGCGGCCGAGCGGCAGCAGCAGATCGGCGCGCACACAGGCGATCTGCGCGCTGGCTTCGGACTCGCGCTGCCCGGGCGTCCTCGGCGGCAGCAGACGTTCGGTCGCGGCCATGATCTGCAAGGCTTGCTCGGCATCGCCTTCAATCAGCGCCAGCGCGGCCGTGTTCTGATCCAGAAACACGCGGGTGTTGCCGCGCAGATCCAATGGCCGCTGTCGCCGCGCGATCTCGGCGGCGCGGTCGAGCCGTCCGGCCAGAATCTCGACGTTCAACAAGCGCATGTTCACTTTCCCGATCAAGACCGGGTCGCCCGAGGCCACGGCGATGGCCGCGGCCTGGCGCAAGCGCGAGTAATACGCCGCCGCGTCGCCCGCGACCGAGTAGTGATCGGCATTGGCGATCAGAATGAGCACTTCCAGCCGCCGGTGGCCGCCGGCATTGGCCCGCGCCAACAGCACCGCCAGTTCGGCGTCGACGTCCACGCCCGGCTCGATGGCCATGCGCGCGAGGTAGTCGGCGTACAGCTCGCCGGTCGCGTCGCCGGTTCGGCGATAGAGCGTCGCCGCCTGCTGGAAAGCGGAGGCCGAACGGCGCTCGGGGTTCTGAGAGTGCTCGGCCCTGCCGCGCAACAACCAAGCCTGCGCTTGCTCCGACTCCCATCCGGCGCCCGCATCCCGGGCCAGTTGTTGCGCCTGGATCGCGCTGGCGCGCATGCGCACCGGATCGCCCAGGCCGGCAAAGGCTTGCGCGCGCAATAGGCGTTTGCCGATGCGCGCGCCCAAGCCGTCGCTGCGGCCGTGCGCATCGTCCAGATAGCTCAACGCTCGCTCGTACTGTCCGACCTGGATCAACAGTTCGGCGAGCTTCAGGCGGTAATCGGCTTTGTCGGGATAGCGATCCAGCAAGCCGGAGTAAAAACTCACGGCCCGATCGGTGCCCTCAGCCCGCATCGCCTGCTGCCGGGCGGCCAGCGCAGCGACCGCATCGGCCGGCGCGTCTTGCAGCAGTTGCGCGGCGATGCGCTGATGCTCGATCGCCGCGTTGGCCTGGCTGAGCTGATTCAGCGCGTCGGCCAACTGCAATCGCGCCAGCGCGAATCGCGGCGCCCGCTCGACGATGTCCTTGCCCAGCAGCGAGGCGGTCATCCAATCGCGACGATCCAATGCGCGGGCGAAGCCTTCATAACGTTCGGCGGTGTCCGCACCCACCTCCAGTTTCGGCCACGGCGCCGCCCGCTCCGGCAGCAAGTCCGCGACGATCCGGCCGGAAAGCGAATCCACCAGCGCGGGCATTTCGGCTGGATCGGCGACGCCGCCGAGACGTTCTTCCTTGCCGTCCTTGAGCAGGCGCGCGTGCAACTCCAACTCGTTGGAATCGCCGACGCGCACCGACGACAGAAACACCACGTCGACCGGCGCCGCACCGCGGTCGCTGGCGACATCGCTTTCGCTCAGCAGCGTCACCTCGGGCAGGCTGTCCAGTTTCCACCACAGCCATTGCTGCAACAGTTTGGCCGGCCAGGACGATGAGCCGGCGCCGTCCTGCATCATCACCAACGCCACCGAGCGGCCCGCGGGCTGACGCGTCTGCCGCCACAACACGAGCGCGGCGATGGCCGCGATCAGCAAGGCGCCGATCGTCACCGCCCAGCGCAGTTGCCGGGGGTTCGGCCGCCATGTCGATGCGACGGGGCGATCCGCGGCGAGATTAGATTCGCGCCGCCACGCCGATGGCGCCGGCGCAAGCTCCGAGGCGGCGGCGGATAAAGCGCAGGCACTGGCCTGCTCCGACGGCGTCGGTTCGAGCTCGATCGCCTCGGCGACGGCTTGGCTGGCGTCCACGCCGCTCTCGGCATCGCCCGGCTCCGACTCCGCGGGCGTTCGCTCCAGCCAACCCACCGTACAGGGCGGTTCGAACACGTAACCGGACTTGGCGATGGTGCGGATCCACGACTTTCGCTCCGCGCCGAGCGCCTTGCGCAGCAGCCAGACGTTCTGCGACAGATTGGTGTCTTCGACCACCGTGCCGGGCCACAACCGTTCGAACAGGGCCGCACGCGTATGCAACCGGTGCGGCTCACTCAGGAACAGCAGCATCAGGTCGAACACGCGCTGCGGCAGTTCCACGTTGCGGCCGTCCAATTGCAACCGCCGGAAGCGCAGATCGACGATCACATCGGTCAGTTGCAGGTATTGCGCCTCGGCGGGCCATGGCGTGGTCATCTAGCTTCCATTCTTGCGGCCGCGGCGGCGCTGGCGAATTCGGGATCGTGTGCGAGGGCGCGGTCTCGGCCGGACGCGTGTGCGCCGTGGCCAACAGCGCGGCAATCATGTGGCGCGCACCGCGGCCCCACAAGTACGCACGCCGGGAAAATTTCGCTGAAATTGCGAACGGTTTCGCGCATCCGGATACCGCCGACTTCAACCGACATCAGCGGCAAATACCGCAAAGATCGGTTCAGCGCCGACGACGTCGATATCCGGACGCGGCGTCGGCACGAACGACGGACACAACACGGCCCCGGTAACCGGGGCCGTGTCGCAGGCATAACCCGATCGCTTCGGATCGATCAGAACTGGATGCTCCAGCTGTCGATCTTGCCGATGTCGTTGCGCGCGTTGTCGCGCACGCGCAGCTTCCAGGTTCCGTTCAGCGCCTCGCTCGACAGATTCAAGTTCGTGGCGATGCGCACGTCGTCGGCGCTGTCGTTGACGTTGTAGTTCTTCAGCAGATACACCGAACCGTCCGGAGCGACCAGATCGACCTTCAGATCGCCGCGGTAGCTGTGCTCGATCGCCACCGTCAGCTTGGCGTTGCTCGGCGCCAGCCCGCTGCGGCCGCTCACCGTGATCGGACTGTCCACAGTAACCAGATCGGCAATCGGGAAATCGGCGGCGTTGCTGTAGACCTGCGGCCCGCCGTTGGTGGCCGCGACCGTCACCGGCACGGTCTTGGTGTGGCTGGCGCCGGTGTTGTCGGTGACCGTCAACGCGACCTGATAGGTGCCCGCGGCGGCGTAGGCATGGCTGGGATTGACCGCGGAAGAAACGGCGCTGCCGTCGCCGAAGTTCCAGCTGCGCGAGACGATCGCGCCGTCGGAGTCGGTCGAAGCATCGGCGAAGGTCGCGGTCAGCCCGGCCACCTGCACGGTGAAATCGGCCTTGGGCGCGAGGTTGCCGCCGACGCCGCCACCGATGCGGATGGCTTCCGCCACCGCCGCATTGGCATCGAGCAGGCCCACACCGCAGCCGCCCGGGCAATTCGCCGCGGCGATGGCGCGGCTGGAATCCTTCAGCGCTTGTTCGACCTGCGCCGGCGACAACGGCCGGACGACCGCGGACTGCATCAACGCGACCACGCCGGCCACATGCGGCGCGGCCATCGAGGTGCCGCTCATCGAAGTGAACGTCGCCGCCCCCTGCCGCTGCAGACCGGCGTTGCCGAGCGACCACACGCCTTGCTCATCGTGCTGACGCACGCAGGTGCCGACAGGGCTCTGATTCAGCGCCAGGAACCGATTCTGCGGGCTGCAGTTCTCGCCGCCGGGCGCGGCGATGTCGAGGGTGGCGCCGTAATTGGAGTAGAACGCGCGATCTCCGTTCTGATCGGTGGCGGCCACCGCGACCACGTTGCGGCAATTGGCCGGAGTGAAACGCGAGACGTTGACATTGGAATTGCCCGCGGCCACCACGACGGTGGCGCCGGTGGCCACCGCGCGGTCGATCGCGTCCTGGTAGGTGGCGTCGCAACCGTCCTCGGTCAAACCGCCGAGGCTCAGGTTGATGATCTCGGCAGGATTCGGGTTGTCGGGAACGCCGTCGACATGAATACCAGCCGCCCACAGGATGCCGTCGGCGATGTCCACCGTGGAGCCGCCGCACATGCCCAGAACGCGGACCGGTACTACGCGCGCGCCGCGCGCTACGCCCGCCACGCCCACGCCGTCATTGGTCGCCGCCGCGACGGTGCCGGCCACGTGGGTGCCGTGCCAAGTCGAATTGCGTCCTTGCGCCTGCCCGCATTCGCCCGCCGCGAACCAGTCGCCTTCGTCGTTGGGATCGTTGTCGCGTGCGTTGCCGTCGCGGCCGCGTTGGGCGCTGCTGACGAAATCGTACCCGGGCAGCAGATTGTTGGCGGCGCTCAATTCGACCTGCGGGGTGATGCCGGTATCGACCACCGCGACCACGGTGCCCGCGCCGGACGCCCGGTCCCAGGCGGTGTTCACGCGCGCGCCGTTGGGGCCGAAGTAATGCCATTGCTGCGGGTAACGGGGATCGTTCGGTTCCATCGCATGGGTCCACAAGCGATTGAGCTGGACCGACTCGACGTTCGGATCGGCCGCCAGCTGACGCATCAGCGTTTCGGCGTCGGTCCGGTTCAACGACTGCTCCGCGCGCACCAGATCCGATCCCAGCGGCAGGCGGCGCACATGCTTGATCTGCAACAGCCGGCCGGCGATCTTGGCGCGCAGACTCTGCCGCAGCGCGTCCGCGACCGCGCGGCTGTCGCGGCGCTGCGCCGACCCGCTGCGGTATTTGACGATGAAGCCCTCGTAACCCTGCGGCGCATCCAGGCCATTGAGATCGACCCGGCCGGCGTGGGCGGCGGGCGCCGCCAACGCGGACAACGCCAGCACCGTGGTCGCGGCCAGTACATTCTTGCGCAAGACTGTGTTGGATAGAGCGGACATCTGACACCCCTTCGAAAGTTTGGACATAACGAAGCCCCCGAGGCTCCGCGCTCCGGCTCTGCATGCGGACAATCCGAACGGCCGGTGTCTGCTATCTACGAAAGTCGCTCACCGTCGGCGATGAGCGGGATATCTTTTATTTCTATTTTTTCTATCGGCAGCGGACTTGCGTTCAGTCTCCAGCGCCTACCGCGTCACCCCACGGCGTCGCCATCGGTGCCGATCCGGCTGCTTACGCGCCTGACTGCCTCCAGACAAGCCTGGTGCAGCGCCGCGATCGTGCGTTCTTCCATCGACTCGCTGTGCACGATCAAGGTCACGCAGGTCGCGGGATCGCGGTCGTCGACGAAAGTGGCGTGCAGCACCTTCACTTCTGTCGCTTCGGCCAAGCGATCCGCGGCGAACGCGCCTGCCGCGACGTCCGCATCCGCATTCCGGTTGTAGTCGAACAGTTCCATAAGCCCTCCCATGCAACGAGCATCGTTGGATAGCGCCGTCGTTTCCGAACCAACAACGATTCGACGTAGCGGCGTGAGGAAATCCTATCCAACAAAATGCGACGCAGATCAAAAAATCGCCATGAAATTTGGAAATGAAGTAAACGAATCACACTCGTTGATGCCGGTGATTTCGCTATCGCCGCTCATGCGAAGCAGAACTCGCCGCCATGCCGTGCGATAGTTCTGCAATTGGAGAAGGCGCAAGTGTGACAGGGCTAATTCCGGGTTAAGACAACGACACCCAACCTGCTCGCCTGCACGATTTGCGGACCTCGGCGCAACCGGCCGACCGCTTCTCTATCGACACACATTCCGCCCTCATCGCCGCTGGGCGATGCGAAGATCTGCTCCCGAACCGAACCGAATGGCTCCAACGCGACCCGGCCGACATCGCTATCGCCATCGTCTTCGCGGCAGGATCGTACTGTCCTTCTTCGCGCTGGGCCTATTGCTTACTACCCTGTTCGGTCTGCTCGCGATCTATGCCAGCGCGCGCGTGGAAGATCAGCTCGTAGGACGGGCGCTGACCCGAAATCTGGACAGCTACGCGGCAAAGTTCTATCTCGACCGATCGGAAATAGTCGAACCTCTCGACGAAATCCGCGGGATGGTGGTCGGCCCGAACAAGCGCGCGAACCTGCAACCGGACTGGGCCGAACTGGACAACGGCGTCTACCAGATGCACGGCGAACAAGACGGCCGTCCGTTCGTTTACCGCCTGGCTGTCCGCAAGGATTCCGAATATTGGTTCTTCCTGGCCTACGACCTGACCCGGACCGCGAACAGCCGAAGCAGCCAGCAATGGATCATCGCCGCGCTGGTCGGTGGCTTCAGCTTGCTGTCGCTGCTGGTCGGGCTGTGGTCCGCGTCCAAGGTCATACGGCCGGTGTCGGATCTGGTCAACCGCGTGCATGCGATGGGCCGCACTCACCATGCTTCGCCGCTGGCGCAACACTTCTCCGACGATGAGGTCGGGCGCCTGGCGCACGCGCTCGACGACTACGCGGAACGGCTGACCGAAGTGGTCGAACGCGACAAAGAGTTCAACGCCGATGTCAGCCACGAACTGCGCACGCCGCTGATGGTGATCAAAGGCGCGACCGAACTGCTGCTCGCCCGCACCGATCTGGATCCGTCGCTGCAGAGCCGGCTGCAACGGATTCAACGGGCCGAACAACAATGCTCGGACCTGATCGCCGCGCTGTTGCTGCTGTCGCGTAACGAGCGCAGCGGGGGTTGGACCCACCTGGCGAAGGTCGCCGAGCAACTCATCGACGCGCATCGGCATCAGTTGGCGCGAAAGCCGCTGAGGCTACGGATCGAGGGAAACCGCCAGACCTTCGTTACCGCGCCGGAAGCGACCGTCGCGGTCGCGCTGGGGAATCTGGTGTCCAACGCGATCAAGTACACCCCCGCGGGCGAGGTCGTCATTCGCATCGGCACGGATTACGTCGAAGTCGTCGACTCCGGCCCGGGACTCAGCCAGGACGACGCCGACAATCTGTTCCGCCGCGGCTACCGCGGCACCCACGTCGGCGGATCCCAAGGCGGCGGCATCGGGCTTTCGATCGTGAGCCGGCTGTGCGAGCTCTACGATTGGCGCATCGCCATCGGACCCGGTGCCGAACGCGGGGCCGTTGCGAGATTGAGCTTCTCACCCGAAGCCGCGCCGAGCGATGCCCGCATGTCCCCCCCACGTAGCGATAGGTAGCCTTGCGGCCATAAGCCGCATCGCTTCACTGGAACGCCAAGGTGAGGACCCGCAACGCATCGCGCGACCGCCGATCGCTGAGGTTGCTGTAGAGCATCACGTCCTGCGAGCGGATCGGCGGCAGCGACAGCAGCCCGCCGACGTCGACCGTGCCCGGCGGCGCCGCTCGCCGCGCCAATACCGCCACCGCGAGGCCGCCGACGGCGGCGGCGCCGAGGATCGCGGCGCCCTTGCCGACGAAGACTTCGCGCCACTCGATCCCGGCGCGGTCGAGCGCGCGCACCGCCTCGGCGCGGATCCGGCACGACTCGCCCTGGGTCGCCAGCGGCACCGGCTGACCCGGGCGCGGCTGCCAGCCGGCGGCCGCGAACCAAGCGAAGGATTCGGCGAACACGATCTTGCCGCGCTTGCCGCGATCCTCCGGGCGCAGCACCAGCACCGCATCGAGCTCCCCGCGCTCCTGCGCTCGCATGAGCTCGTTGGTGCCGGCGATGCGCATTTCCACCAGCAGGGCTCGGATCGTGTTCGCGCATCTGCCGCAACAGGAAAGGCAGTTCGCTGCCGATCAGTTGCTGGTTGATGCCGATCGCCAAGCGCCGTTGTTCGGTCTCGAAAGCCGCGGCCGCGCGGTCGTGCGAGGACACCAGCTCGCGCGCCACGCCGAGAAACGCCACGCCCTCGACCGACAGACGCACATGCCGCGGCGTGCGCTCCAGCAGGCGGCGGCCAAGCTGCTCCTCCAGCCGGCGCAGCTTGATGCTGACCGCGGACTGGGTGGTGCCGAGCACATCGGCCGCCCGGGTGAAGCTCTGCAGGTCGGCGGCCAGCAGGAACGCCCTGACCGCATCCACGTCCATCGCCTTCATCGGCTTAGATTCGTTTTTTAAATGACAGATATCCTTGTAAATGCGTTTTGGATATCGATCAAGCGGCCTAGGATGGGTCCGGTCGATCCCAACCCCAAGGACTTACCGCGATGAAACCACTGCTCGGCGTATTCGTCGCAGCGCTCACCGGGCTGGCCGCGCGCGATGCGCAGGTGCCGACGCCCGCGTTCCCGCTGCAAGGCACCTGGACCCTGGTCGCCGCGGACAAACGCCTGCCGAACGGCGAAACCGCGCGGGATTACGGGCAGAACCCGAAAGGCCGGCTGGTCGTCGATGGCCAGGGCCGGTATTCGCTGCAGATCTTCAAGTCCGAACGCCCGCGTTTCGCCGGCGACAACAAGGCCGACGGCAGCGCCGATGAGTTCAAGTCGGCGGTCATGGGCAGCAGCACTCACTATGGTTCGGTGACTATCGACCCGCAGGCCGGGGCGCTGGAGTTCTCGATCGAGGGATCGTCGTTCCCCAACTGGGAAGGCACCACGCAGAAGCGCCAGTACACGTTAGACGGCACCGAATTGCGTTACGAAGTGCCGGCGCGGGCGGATGGGAGCGTCCCGATCTCCGTGTGGCGCAGGCTCGACTGAGCCTTGCCTCATGCGTCCATCATTCACCTTCGAATCCATGCAACCACCATGCCGCATTTCATAGTCGACTGCTCTCAGGAACTGCTTCGGATTCACGACCAAGCATCGATCATCGCCCGCGTGCACCGCGTGGCGAACTCGACCGGTCTGTTCGAAGAATCGGACATCAAGGTCCGCATCAACCCTTTCGAAACCTATGCCGTCGGCGGCGGCCGGGAGGATTTCATCCATACCTTCGCCTGGATCATGCAGGGCCGCAGCGTCGAACAGCGCGCCGCCTTGTCCAGGGCCATCGTCGGCGAGTTGGCCGAGATGTTTCCGTCGCTGCCGCGCATCGCCGTGAATATCGCCGAGTTCGAGCGGGCGACCTACTTCAATCGGGCGATGATGTAACTCTTCGCCGCGCAGGGTCGCAATGGGCCGGAAGCCGCCTGCAGGCCCGGCGGTGGGGGCAATTGGCGCCGGTGGCACCGCGGGAACGCGGTTTGAGCCCTTTCGACCGGCCCGAAGCCGATTCTCACCGGCCGGCCGTCGGATTTTTGCTTGACAGGCCGATTGGTATGGCTTGACCCTTTAGGGCATGAACCTCGATATCGAAAAGCTCAGCCTGGCGGAACTCAACTCGCTTCTGGTCGCCGCGGAGAAGCGCAAACAGTTGATATCCAACCGCAGCTCCATTGCCTCAGTGCGCAAGAAAGTGATCGCGCTCGCCGCCCAGGGCGGCTATACGATCGAAGAACTGTATGGCGACCTGCCCGCCCCTGAGATTGCCGGCAAGAAACGCACCACGCGCCGCAAGTCCAGCAAGGTCGCCCCCAAATACCGCGACCCGGACAACAAGCGCAACACCTGGTCGGGCCGCGGGCGGATGCCGCGGTGGCTGGCGCAGAAGACCAAGCATGGCCGCAGCGTCACCGATTTCCTGATCCCCGGTCTGGCAAGACCCACCGCGCGCAAGAGCGCCGTGATCGGCCGGCGGACCGTGTTCAAACAGAGCTGAAGCCGCGCCGCGGGCTGGCGGAAACAATCAGGCGCCGGGCAGTACCAAACGCACATGACGCACGATAAGACAGCGGCTACCGTTGCCGCGTTCCTTATCTGCGACGGTGATTTCGGTGCGAGGATTGGCGATCCAGCAGGCGATGTACGTTCCCATCGGCGCGATGCTGGCGTTGATCGCGTTCGCTTTCGCCGTCCCCGGATACGATCCGGTTTCCCAGCACCTGAGCGAGCTGGGCTTGATGCCGGGCTTGCCGGCTCATGCGGTCCAGGCCGCGGCGGCGATCAGTGGCGCCGCCATTGTCGTCTTCAGCGTTTCGCTGCTCGCCCAGGGCAAACGTTTCGCGCTCACGGCGCTGACGTCCACGCTGTTTGGAATCAGCATGCTCAGCAACGGCCTGTTCACCACCGGCAGCCCGCTGCATGGGCTTTATGGCGTCGGCATATTTTCCGTGCTGACGCCGCTGTTGTTCCTGGTTGAGCTGGGACCGCAGGCCTCGCCGCTCATGGGCCGGGTCTCGCGCTGGACGTCGCTGCTGGCCATGATCTATCTGTGGGTGATGGTGGCGGGCTTGGACCCGCCCGCTTACCGCGGCCTTAGTCAGCGTATCGCACTGTTGCCCGCATTCGCCTGGTACACCTTTGCTGCGATAGAGCTGCGGCGACAGCGCTTTTGATCCGGCTCACGACTTCGCCTCATAAGCGGCGGCCATGGACGCCAGGACGGAAATCTCCGACTCGGGGCGATCGATGGACGTGTCGGACAATGCCGCGGAGACGATATAGAACTCGGTGTCGCTGCGAATCTTGCCGCGACGCAGAATGGCTCGGAAGACTTTGGACTGGCGCGCAAGCAACCGGCTCAGCGTGAGCGCGCCCGCCTGAGCAAGCGCCTCATCGACGCGGGCGATTCGCTCCGGTCGATAGTCCACGACGCCTTCCAGGATGTCGCCAATGGCTTGTCTTAGGCCGGACAGCGCGCGGGATCGGCCGAATCGTTGCTCGATGGCAGCCAAGGCATTGACTGGATGATGGGGATCATCCGCCGCAAAAAATTCATTGGGGGAGAGCCGGGTCTCCCAAACCTCGAAGAACCGCTTGAGTTCGTTGTACTCAAGCAGTTTTTCGTCGGACATCTGTCTAGGCATGCGCGAGGCCTGATATTCGAGTTGAGGCGAGTCGTGAGGCAGCCAACGACGGACTCATAAACTATCGGAAATCCGCCTCGCCGGTTACGGCGGGATTGATTCTACGCAGAAGCGAAAAAAATCGGCGCCCGCATGAGGCGCCGATAAGGAAGCAGCCAGAGGGCGGGCAAAGCCTTGCCCGCCCTCGCTTTTCGCTATCGATCAGGGCAAGGCATTCAACGTCGCCCGCACCGGCCGCGAGAAGATGAAACCATCGCGCCGGTCCCAATTGATCGACCAGGTCATCACGCCGCGGAAGCTGGGATAGGCCTGCTGCGGCCGGATGGTTCCGCAGTTCTGCAGCCGCGTCAGGCAGTTCAGGGCATTGGCGATCGTGGCCTGCGTCGCTTGTCCGCTGTTGGCCGAAGACGGGCCCGAGGGCAGCCCCAGCGCCACCTGATCCGGCCGCAGGCCGTTGAAGGCGACGCCGGTGCCGTTGTTGGTGCGGAAGCCTTCGATCAGCATCAGGCTGGCGCCGACCAGCATGTCGACGGTTCCCTCGGCCAAGCCGTTCTGGCTGTACGGGGTGTAGAGCGCGCCGTTGTTGTAGTACTGCACGTGGATCAGATCCAGTTCCTGGCGCAGGCCGTCGATGATCGGCAGATAGGCGCCCCAGATCCCGCTGTACGCGGTAAAGCCACCCTGCACATACGGGTGCTCGGGCGCCATCGACAGATAGAACGAGGGGCCGATACGCGTGCTGAGCTGCTTGACCGCCGTGACCAGATTGGTCTGCACCGCCGCGCCGTGGTAGACGCCTGCGCCGCTTTCCAGATCGATGTCGACGCCGTCGAAACCGTAGTAGCGGATCAGGTCTTCCATGCTGTTGACGAAGTTGGCGACCTGGGTCGAATTGTTGAGCGTCACCGTGCCGTTCTGGCCGCCCAGCGACAGCACCACCTTCTTGCCCTTCGCGCGCGCGGCGGCCACGTCGGCCTTGAACTGCGCTTCGGTTCCGGCGCCCGAATCGACCGTGAAGCTGACCGCGCCGTTGCCCGCGTCGTCGCCGAAGGCGACCACGATGACGTCGTAGTCGTTGGAGATCTGGCTGATCGGAATGGTCGGGCCGGAGGGATTGGTGAAGTTGTGCCAGTAACCCACCAGCGCATGCCGCGGCAGGTTGTTGTCGCCGCCGCCGGCGCCGGTGGTCGCGCTGATCTGCGCGCCCTGCGCCGAAGCGTTGCCGGCGTTGTCGCGGGCGCGCACTCGGTAGTTGTAGGTCGTGGACGCGGCCAGGCCGGTGTCGCTGAAGGAAGTGCCGGTGGGCGAACCGACCAGCGAGCCGTTGCGGTAGACGTCGTAACCGGCGACGCCGCTGCCGCCCGCGTTGTCGGTGGAAGCGTTCCAGCTCAGGTTGACGCTGGAGGAGGTCACCGACGCCGCGGCCAATCCGGCCGGCACGCTGGGTGCGGTGGTGTCGGTGGGGCCGGCATTGACGGTGATGTTGGCCGCCGCGGAGGTGGTGGTGGCGCCCTCGTTGTCGGTGGCGACGGCGGTGATCGCGTAACTGCCCGCGGCCGCATTGGTCCAGCTCGCGCTGTAGGGCGAGGTGGTATCGATACCCAGCGAGGTGCCGCCACGGAAGAACTGCACTTGCGACACCGAGCCGTTGGCATCGGCCGCATTCGCGGTAACGGCAATGGTGGCGCCCGCGGTGAAGCTCGCGCCGTTCGCCGGCGCGATCAAGCTAACCGTCGGCGGCGTATTGCCGCCGGCGCTGCAGGCGCCCAGATCCTGGTAGTAACCGCAGCTGGGACAGTGCGTGGGCGGCGTGTTCCAGATCGAGGTAGTCGCCTGGTACAACCGCCCCTGATAAACCAGCTTGCTGCCGGCGTTGTAGATGGTGGACGCGTTCCAGTCGGCGATGCCCGCGCAGCTGACGCTCTGCGCGTGCGCGGGCGACAGCCCGGCCGCCAGCAAAAAGCCGGACAGCACGATTCCTGTCAGTCTGATGCTCATTAGATGTGTTCTCCAGGTGCCTGGTGAATAGGGAAGGAGGCGGGCGCGAATGCGCCGACCTGTTCGAACCACGCGCGGCAGAACTGCTGCGTCGCGGCTGCTTCCCCCCCAGAGAACAATGACTGCGATTGCGCGGCCGATTGCCGATCCGCGCGGTGCGCTGCATGCGTGTGCGGCGCTATTGGGCGTTGCCGACTGTGGTGGGCGGCGGGGCGCGTGTCAAGTTGTCGGTTTTCGATTAATGCGGTGGGCGTCACGTCGTGGAATAGGCGGCGACGTGCGGGTGCGCCTGCAATCGTGTTGCGCATTGGATACACAGGGCGAGAGTGGACTGTTCCTCAGCTCACTCTGATTTGGGCTTCCACCTGCTTCCGGCAGCCTGTTGCGATTTCGCACAGCCGCGCGTTGTCGCCTGGCCAATGAAACAACCCACCTCTCGCAGCCCGCCAGGCCGGATATCTGCGCGCGAGCTCGAGATGCTGCCGCTGATTGCTTACCGCTAAGAGTGAGCGGCATGGTACTGCAACTGTTTGGCCAGATAGTCGGAAAAGCTGCTGGCTGCCGGCCTTGGCGCCCGCCACTTTTCCACGTACACGTAGGTCGGCCGATCGCCGCCCGCGCCGAGTCAGCACTGCGGGCCGCTGAAATAACGATCATCGAGGAGTCGCCGACGCCCGTGCGTCTTGTCGCGGTGCGTGGCCGCTCGCACCTGCCCATCTACTGTGGGGCCGGCAAGGGGCAAGAAGCGTGGCGGAGTCAGAGCATGGCCCGGAAGCGCGAACGCCTCCGGGCCCATGCACCGCCTAATAGGTCAGATACTCCAGACGTTTCGCACTCAACTGCGCGGAGGATTCGTTGCGCAAGTCGGCACTGAAGCCTTGCCCGGTGAGGGTGCCCTGGTTGATCAGGAAGCTGAAGATGCTCGGGCCCTGGCCGTTTTTGTCTCTGGGGTATTGCGCGTTGCCGTGGCACCCCATGCATCCGCCCATCACCAGTTTGTCGGTATTCGGAGGCAAGCTCTTCACGCCCAGGATGCTCGGCAACCCGCGCTTGGCGAGCAGGGTGAACTGCTGCTTGTCGGGATCGGGATCCTTGACGCCGCCCTTGAACAACTGGATGCCGGGCTGGCTGCTCTCGATCACGATATTCGCCAGGTAGAAGTCCTGGGTCAGCGGATCGGGCTTGGCCGGCGTGACGGAGCTGTCCTCGCTTGTCGGCAACACCTGCAGCCCGACCAGACGGTAATACCGCCACACCGAATCCTTGAACGCGGGCGAGCCGGCCATGGCTTGCTGGACTTCGTTGTTGACGTCATAGACGGCGCTGGTCGCTACCGGCGGATTCTGGACCTTGATCGGCCCCGAAAACCCATTCGGCACGGTGTACTTGCCGGGGATGACATCGTAGCCGTGAGCGCTGTCGATCGGGCCCGCCAATGGCAGCTGGACCAGAGTCCGGTTGGATCCGGAATTGAGGATCGCCGACGGCCGCGTCGCGGGCGGTACCGATGCGTCGTATTGCATCTGGTTATAGAGATTGACCAAATACAGCCCGGTCTCTTTGTTGTCCGGCGTGGTCAGGCTGTCCACCTGTTCGAAGGTGGTGTAAACGAAGGTCGGGTAGTTTTCCATCTTGCGCAGGATGTGCAGGCCGACCAGACCGAAGGTGGCCACCCGCACCTGGGCCTGACCGTTCTGCTGGTAGTAGTACAGCGCTTCGGCCGTGTGATAGCGGCCGGACGCGATCAACTCGGGCGTCATTTCCCGCCATGCCGACTTGACCTCCACCGATTCGCCCTGGTTCGTCGCGTTGGGCGGCAATTCCAGCGAGGCTGGCGGATTGCTGGCGTTGTAGATGGATTTTATGTAGTCGTATTCGACCGGGCTCACCTTGGCCTGGAACAGGATGATGTGATCGTCCTGGGGATTGGCCGACGGCGTGCTGCCGGTCTTCGGGAAGAAGATCTGGTTCTGGCCGATCTGGGTGTTTTCGTCGAGATTGTTGAAGCGCGCATCGGTCGAGGCGACCTTGATGTTCTGGAAGTTGTACTGAGGATCCAAGTTAGCCAGGTTCCCTGCCGGGGCCGATCCCGCGGGGAACAGCTCGGAGCGGTGCGCGAAGGTTTCCCAGACCAGCTGATTGCTGCTGAAGTTGGAATTCGCGCCTGTGCCGCTCTGATAGAAGTTGCTGGCGCCGGATGCGGCGAAGTTGCGGTTCGGATCGATGCTACCGCGCACCACCGGAGACTTGCCCGCGACATCCACGCCGTTCTTCTGCGCGGGCGAATTGAAGTGAATGAACTGCCGCCAGGCGAAGCGCGCGTACTCCGCGTGGGTGATGTTGGGATTGTAAGGGTCGTAGTTGTACGCCGGCGGCGCGGCGGGCAGCAACGCCGGAGTCGCGGTCAGATCGGCCGCGGTGATGGGCGCGCCGCCCGGAAACGGCGTCGTCTGATCCTTTACCTGATCCTTGGACACCGCTGAAGCTTCTACAGCCGGTTCGGTTTTCGTGCACGATGCCGACATCGCCAGCACACTGGCGAGTGCGCCGAACATAATGATCCTGGTCTTCATTGCCGCACTCCGTCATTGTTTCGCCGCGCGGCGAATCCACGCGATCCATCGCGGCAGCCATGGGAATACAAGAGTCGTCGTACCGCCCCCACTGCGCTCGGCAATGGGGGCGCAGGCGATCAGCCGACGTACGCGTACCACTGGATGACGAAGCTGGTGTCGTTGTAATCCATATCGCCACCGTCTTCGGTCACGTACAAGGTGCCGCCGCCGAATACTTTGTTGTTGATGAAGAACTGGACCGGATTGCCGGCCGAGACCAGCGGAACGTTCGGTCCGCTGCTGCCGAACTGGACCTGCATCCCGTCGGCCATGGTGAATCTGCCGGCGCCGTTCTGGAGGAAACCGACATCGACGCCGCTGCCCGAAATCGGGAAGCTCGCCTGACTGCCGTCCAGACAAGTGAAACTGATGGGCTGACCGTTGGCGTCGACGATCTGGACGTATTGCGTGTATGCGGCCTGATGCATCGCCGTGAACGTAACGAGCTTGCCGGTGGGTATGTAGGCCAGCGATTGCGGAGCCGACCATTGGATGCCTGCCACGATGGAATCTCCTTGGTATCAATTGGCTTCCAGGACTGGATGAGGCGCCGCCGTTGCTTTCACCGACTGCCATGCCGCCGGCTCCGTGGAGCCGGCACGGCATGGGGCGTGCTGATCGAAACAGTCGGGTTCAAGCATTTGCGTCTTTGCGCATCGCTAGCTACTACGCTTTTAAGCGAGAGCTGCGGCCAAAGTTTTTGATCGATGCTTGATTCATCTCACAGAATTCGGCTTCTGTTTCGCGCCGATGCGGTTTCGCCAATGAAAGCATCGGCTACCGACAAGTGTGAGGTTGCGTGAGTGAGGTAATCGAATCGATGCCGATACTTCGGAAAAGTCGATGGGTGGAGCCAACGGCTGGCGCGCCTCTGGCTCTACGCGCCAACCGCTCGGACCAGGATCACGAGCAGCAAACCGGCGATAACGAGTGAGACACGACGCGTCGGCAAGTTCGACTGAGTTAGCGCTCTGCAGAACCGCGGAGGCCGTTGGCGCCGCGTCGGCGAGCCGACGCGGACAGCCTCGATCCTCGACGCGCAAGCAACTACGCAGGACATGCGCGGGGGACAGTGCGCCGAACAGGCAGCGCCGGCTTTAGTTCGCGCCCGCAGCCGAAGACGCAGCGGCCTTTCCGATCCAGGCTTCCGCGTCGACGACACGCTGCGGAGCCTGCTCGCGGGCGACCCGGTCGAGCATCGCGCGATTGCTGTAGCTACCGACGACCATCACGCGCTTGCCCGGGTGGTCGCGCAGGGCCTTTCGCACCTGGCTGGCCATGTGACCATCCCAGCGGGCCTGCGCAGCCACGAAATCCGGGCCGGCCAGCGCGAACTGGGCCGACCGCAAGCCATCGGCGACCGCCGCGGTCTTTTCGTCCTGGACCTGTCCCGGCTGCTGCCAATAGGCCAGAAGCGCTTCGTCGGTCGCCTCGTCCAGACGAGTCAGGGCGGCGGCTCCGTCCGGGTTGCGTTGTTTGAGCGCTGCGAACGCCGCCCCCGACTGGCCGGCAATCTCTTTAAAAAGATCGCCGCCGGGTTCCATGGCGACGGCATTAACTCGCATCTGGGCGAGCAGCGGCCAGATCACCGCCGGATATTCCGGCCGCCCGGGGGTCGGCTTTTTCTCCGCCAGTTCGTCGGGGCGGACCTCCAGGACCAGGACGTCCGGGCGGAAATCGACGATCGCCGAGCGCAGACGTTCATAGCCGAAGGCCGGCTCGCGATCGTGCAGACCGTGCAGCGCGCCTACGACCACGACCCGATCGTTGGCGTCGAACGCCTTGATCGAGCCGACCGCCAGCAACAGGGTGGGCAGAGCGAATAGCAAGGCAGAGTACATATTGCGCACGGCAGAGCACCTCGTTCCAGGACCTGGAGGCACGCTAAGCCCGGGCCGACCGCAGCGGCCAGCGCAATTCTGCGAGCGGGACCGCCGGGTCGGCGAGCGGGCTCAGCGGGCGACGAAGCTCGCGAGGTTGTCCCGGTAGCGCCGGCTCAGGCGCAGGGTGTGGCCGCCCTGCAGGACCACGTTGGCGTCGCCCCGACCCAGGTTGCGGATCTCGCAGATCCGATCCAGGCGCACGATCGCGCCGCGATGGATGCGGGCGAAGCCGGCCGGGAGCTCATCGGTCAGGGCGGCGAGCGAGCGGTCCATCAGCAGGCTGCGGCCGCCGGCGTGCACCTCGGCGTAGTCGCCGGCGGCGGCGATCCAGTCGATCTCCTGAAAGCGGACCAAGCGCGAGCCGGCGCCCACGCGAATCCACAGCCCCTCGCTTTCGGGCCGTTCAGGCGCCGCCGCGGCAACGCCGGGACGCTGGCGCAGGTGGCGACGGATCAGCACGGCGATTATCAAGGCGATATAGGCGAAGGCGGCCTTGTCGAAGTTGGCCAATACCACCGGCAATACCATCGCCGACGGGTTCGCCAGCCCCGTCCCGTAAACCGGCCAGAAAACCAAGACGAACAAGGCGACGTGCAGTGCGGTGGCGAACAAGTACCCGAGCACGGCGACGGCCGCCTGCTGGCCCTTGTTCAAGCCGCTTGCGAACAAGCGCTCGGCCGCAGCCATTATCGCCGGCGCCAGAACCGCCCACACCGAGAATATCGCCGCGGTATAGGCCAGCGTGCCCCACCAATCCTGAGGACGGCCACGGTAAGCGGCGAAGGCCTGCCCCTGGGCTGCGCTGATCAAGCTCGCCAACGCCCACGCCGCCACGCCCAGCAGCAGCCCGCGCGCGCCGGGCGCAGACAGGCGCAACTCGATCCGGGTTCGAATCTTCTCCCAGGTCGTCGTCATCGAAGTTCGATTCTCTCGGGGAACTCGGAACGGGAGTCTGCTGGGTTTTGCTGCGGTTGTAACCTGCCGTTGGTTGGCGGGGCGGATGCGAGGGGTGCGCGCCAATGAGGGTTAGTGGAGCCGCAGGAACCGGGTTGAAACCCTCTTGACAGGCTCATCTGTTCACATAGATGCAGAATTTAACGTCCTCACTGGCATGGAGCACGAACGAGGGCTCGTCCTCGAAGCTCGGGGCAACAAGCAGTTCTCTCAGATCGCCGCTATCGATGGCCTGCTTTAGAAAACGGATCAGGTTGTGCTTTCGAGTCCGTGCCAGCGCACCCTTGAAATGAAGCGATTTCCCCTTGGCGACCACGTGCTTGTGCGCAATCACGTAGACCGCCTCAGGAATCGCCGCTTCGAGGTCGTCGACCGACTCCGTCATCCATTGAAGCTGGCCGCCGCTGACTGTGTCGAGCATCTTGAAGAACAGCGTGCTTTTGGCTTCATCGCTCGTTTCGTCGATCTGTTTTTCGAGAGCAGCCAGTCGATATTCGTTCTTCATGCTAGTTCGGGACGTCATAGAACATATGACCACCCGCTCCCTGGTTGTACCGCTTGATATGGAATGAGGCGCCGAAACCGCCTTCCGGCGGCATGTGCTGCTCCTGGCCGGGCACCCCCTCTTGACGGGCGCTTGGGGGCCAATGAGGGCATTGTTCGCACGGGTCGTTGGCACGCGCAGCAGGCGTTGTGAACTGCCCCGGCGACCTCTGCAGAAGGCGCAGACGCAATGAAGTCGCGAGAATTGAACGTGTCTATTCAGAAGAATGACGCTGCCAGACGCCTGCTTTTCAGCTATTGAACTCTTCGTCCGGTAGTGCGTCAGGCGTTGAGCGTCCATCTTTGAGGACCCATACCTCGTCTGGGCTGGAAGAATTATCGATCCATTTTTTCCAATGGTGAATCAACCATTGCGGCGAAATCCCCACCGCGCCTTCCGCCATGGCTTCGGCTGGCAACACGATAAGCACAAGCCCGGCTTCGTATCCGCAGTCCCGAACGAGCCCCAGACCAGAGGCTTCCCACGTCTGAAACAACATGTATTCGACGATTTCATCCTCTGGAACCAAGCGCCTGAATCGAAACAGACATCCTCGGAACAGCGGATCCGCGTTGGATATCGAAGACAATTTCTTCCAGTTCATTTGAAACCCCTGACAGCCATGCGCCTGTTGGGCAGCATACGGACATCGCGCAGTCGCGGGTCCCAACTGGCCCATGCTGGCCCACACCACTCGTAGCGGCCCCAGATCGCGGGGGCCAATGAGGGTCGATGAGGGCGATTGGGGGTTGGTGGCCCACCAGCAATCGAATTGCGCCGACAGGTTATTGACTGAACCGCATTCTAAAGCCGACGCACCTTCTGCCAGGCTCACAATTTGACTCACTTTTTGACTGGCTGTGGCGGAACAACATCGGCCTACCTTGTGCTACGCGACGCCCCAATGATGTCGTGCACTACACGCCTGGATCAGGGGCGCCCCGTGCAACTTGGCAAGTCGTCCGACCCAACTTACCGCTCGAGGGTGCAGGCCCGCAGAGGCGTTGCGGGAGGCCGGGAGGAAGTCACTCGTCGCTCCGACGCCGGTAATCCATCCTGATGCGCGGCCCTCCCTGGGCGCCCCCTCGCTTGTCAGTCGTCAATCCGATACATTGCGGTCTTTGCGACTGGAGCCGACTCCAAGCCGCTCAACCCTACGCTTCCGGACTGCTGCGATGACTGTTGAACCTTGGTTGTCCGTGGACCAGATTGCCGCCCATCTGGGCGTTGCCCGGGATTCGATCTACCGCTGGATCGACCGAAAGCACTTGCCGGCGCACCGCGTCGGTCGACTCTGGAAGTTCCAGGTTTCCGAGGTGGACGAATGGGTGCGGGCGGGTGGAGCGGATGAAGCCACCGCGACAGATAAACGAAAAGAGTAGGGGCTAACACGACCATGGAAACAACCGAGCTGATCGAGCGCGCCCTTAAGGATGGGCACCTGCAGATCATCACCAGCGGCAAGACCGAAAAGGTCCGCTACGTCGCGGTGAACCACGCCGAAAGGTGGTTAGACCCGGAAGAAAAGGTTCGCGCCTCTTACTACGCGGAGCTGATCTACCGCTACGGGTACGATCCGGAGTGCATCGGAATCGAGATCACCGTTCCCGATCGCGTACCGCACGACAAGGCCGACATCGTAATCTTCCGCGATAAAGCGCGGACCAAGCCTTACGCTGTCATCGAGTTCAAGCGCGATGCCGTCACCGATAACGAATTCAAGCAGGCTATCGAGCAGGCTTTCGGCAATGGGCACGCGCACAAGTTTCGTGCGGAGTATGTGGGCGTAGTCGCAGGGCAAACCCGCGCATTCTTCGATTGCTCTGATCGCTACGGCGTGCTGGAGCGCGACGAAAACATCATCGCAGACCTGCCGGAGCAGTACGGCAAGCCCGAAGAGTTCAAGTACTACTACAAAGCGCAGAATAAACCTGACATCGGCGCCGTTAGCCGCGACAACCTGATCAAGACCATCCGCAAATGCCACCAGACCCTTTGGGGAGGCGGCCGCTTGTCTCCGCCGATGGCTTTCGGTGAGTTGACGAAACTCATTTTCCTGAAAACGCGCGACGAGAAGGCGCCGCGCAAGAAGGGCGAACCCTACGCTTTCCAGATCAAGACCAACGAGACCAACAAGCGCTTGGCCGCTCGCATCAAGGCGCTATACGACATCGAGCGGCAGAACGAACCCGATGTTTTCAACGAAGACATCAAGATCGACGACACCACGCTCAAGAACGTCGTCCTTCACCTGGAAAGCGTGAACCTCACCGCCACCGACCTGGATACCAAAGGGGTGGCCTTCGAGCAGTTCATGGACGGCTTCTTCAAAGGCGACTTTGGCCAATACTTCACGCCACGCAACATCATCGCCTTCGCCATCCAGATGCTGGACATCAAGGCCGAGGACGACGTGATCGATCCGGCTTGCGGATCGGGCGGCTTCCTACTGCATACGCTTGACCATGTGCGCAAGCTCGCAGGCCAGTACTTCGACGAAGACAGCAAGGAACATTTCAACTACTGGCATAGCTTCGCGCAGAAGCGCCTCTTCGGCATTGAGATCAACGAAGAGATCGCTCGCGTCGCGAAGATGAACATGATCGTGCACGACGATGGCCACACCAACATCATCGGCAACGACGCGCTGGAGCCGCTGGGCGCGATCGGCCTGAAGAACGATGCCTTTGCCAAGATCATGGGCATCCACCGCGACAGCGAGTTCAACCCCGAAACTGGCAGGATCGAGGAAATCGTCAAACGCGACGAGCGCAAGGGCTTCAGCAAGATTCCCACCAATCCACCATTCGGCGCGGTCATCAAAGAGGAGCTGCATTCCTACCTCAAGAGTTACGAGCTGTCGCGCTACATCGGCAAAAGCGGCAAGGACGAGGACGACCCCGAAGACGAAAGCGCCGACCCCAAGGCGGGCAAGAAGTCGATTAAGCAGCGCGCCAGCGTCAAGACCGAAGTCATCTACTGCGAACGTATCTGGCAATTGTTGAAGCCGGGCGGTCAGGCCGCCGTGGTGCTGCCCGATGGTCTGCTCACCAATGCCAGCCTGCTAGGCGTGCGCGACTGGCTGCTGGAGCGCTTCAAGGTGCTGGCCGTGATTAGCCTGCCGCAGTTCGCCTTTGCGCACTTCGGCGCCGGGGTGAAGTCCAGCGTGATTTTTTTGGAGAAGCGCCATCCCAACACGGCGCCAAGCGACGACGAAGCCATCTTCATGGCCATGGCCGAGAACATCGGCTACGACGCCACCGGCCGCACCACCTACAAGGTGGAAGTGCTGGATGAAGCGCCTAAGCAACTAAGAGTGGAGCGTCAGCGCTGCGACCTGTTCGATTGGAGGGTGGAGTTCGACTGGGTGCCTGGCGAAGGCAAACAACCTGGACGCTGGAGCGAGCGACACCGCAAGGTCATCGAAGCCAGTGGGCTGCTGGGGCAATACGACACGTTCAAGAAGAACCCTGAATCTTTTTTCGTCTAACCCCCGTCCCGGCAGGGCAAGTCAATTGCTTTGCGGTGAGGCGGGGGGAACTGCCGAAGGAACGGTTCGACCCGAGCTACGTCAGGAATTCCAGACGGCGTGCTTATGCGTACGCGACCAAACCACTGTCTGCGTTGGTTTCGCAGGAGCCAGCCTACGGCACATCGGCTCGCGCTGTAGATCGGCTGTCCGACGATCAACCGCGTTACATCCGAATTACCGACTACGGTGACGATGGCATCGTCATGCCGCATGAATTTGTCGCCGCCGAGGAGTGGAGCGACAAACACGTCTTGCGCGCTGGCGACTTACTGTTTGCCCGCAGTGGCGCTACAGTCGGAAAAACCTATCTTCACTCAGCGGCCCTAAGCCCCGCTGTCTTCGCAGGCTATTGCATCCGGTTTCGCATGGGCGCGACTGTTCTGCCTGAGTTTCTGTATGGCTTCACGAAGACCGACGCCTATGCTTCCTGGGTCGCCGCCACACAGCGTCCGACGGGGCAACCCAACATCAACAAGGAAGAGTTCAAGACCCTAGAGCTTCCTGTTCCTCCGCTCGATATCCAACGCCGTCTCGTGGCCGAGCTCGATGCTGCGCGCGCCGAGCGAGATACGGCGCTGGCAGAAGCAGATCGGCTTCCCTCACGGCTTGACGAAGAGATATCAGCGCTACTTGGAGTCGTACTTACACCGCCCGACGAGCGCAAATTCTACGGCGCGCGCCTGACCTCGGTGCGTGGCTCACGTTTCGATGTGACATATCACCACCCGCGATACATCGAGGCCCTGCGAGCCCTGCAAGCCGGCAAGGGCGAGCATCTAGTGCTTCAAGACATACTGCTCGACATTGCAGGCGGTGCGACCCCCAAGGCCAAGGACGAATCGCTTTACGCCGCTTCGGGCATAAAATTCCTGCGAATCTTGAACGTGAGGCCTAACCGGTTGGAATTTTCCGATCTGAACTTCATCCAAGAGGAAGTTCATGAGGGGGCCTTGAAGCGTTCTCAGCTGGCTAGTGATGACGTACTAATGACGATAACCGGGAGGGTCGGTACAACAGCGGTTGTTTCGGAAGCAGATTTGCCTGCGAACATCAATCAGCACATTGTTCGTCTGCGAATCGATACGAAGCGCTGTTTGCCAAGGTACCTGTCCGCATTTTTGAACACCGGCTTGGGCACGCTGTTATCCAATCGCCCAGTCAGCGGGGGAACCCGTGTTGCGCTGGACTACGGGGCGATTCGGCAGATGCCGCTTTTGCTGCCGCCTGTCGAAGTCCAACGGGAGGTCGTTGAGCTTGTCCGCGAATTTAGCGCAAGCGAGGAGCGGCTTCGCGCCCACGCTCAAGCCGTTTGGCAACAAGCCCGCGAGCGTTTCGAGCAGCAACTTTTAAAGAGTGACGACACATGATCCTCTCCGGCATCCTGCACTCGTCGCTGGGTGGCTTTACGGTCATTCGCGGCGTAGCGTCTTTGGGCGAGCTGGCGCGCTGCTCGCGCTTTGACCCTGCCTATCAGCGCAACTTGATCGATACCCACAAGGCGGAAATCGAGCGCTTCCTCGCAGAACGGCAGTTTCTGTTTTTTCCCGAGGTGGTGCTATCGGCCTCGCTCGATTTCGACTACTCAAAAGCACGCGGCAAAAGCGTGCACCCAGTAGGCGACCTGTTCACGGGCAAGGGCTTTGCCTCCAACGTCGACGGACTGAAGGTGCGCGTGGCCAGGTCCAGGCTTCCCAAGAGTCTGGCAGTGGTGGGCGGAACCGCTGCACCAACGTTGGCCTATCTTGAGATCCCTGAGGCCCAGTTGATCGCCGCAGATGGGTTGCGCCCGTTCCGTATTGATGGCAATCACCGCCTGAGCGCAGCGCATGACTTAAAGCCCGGCGATTCGACTTACGGGCTAGAAACGCCGTTCTGCATCGTGCTGCATGAAGATCCGACCGAAAAGCAGCGCTTCGAGAAAGTGGTTTTTCACAACATCAACGCTAAGCAGATTCCGCTCACATCCGAGGAGAACCTGCGTTTGATCTTGCAGGACGGCGATGAGGCGCTCTTCACCGACGAGGACTTGCTTACCAAGCCCAGCTTCGGCCCCGCTTACTGGTTGGCGCGCAAGCTGTTGCCTATATTCGATGCAGCTTTTCTGAGTGGGCTCGCCAAGCATTTCGCGAACCGGCATACCCTGGCTTTGGGCCTGGCGCAATTCCTGCTAGCGAAACACGTGCTCAATGGCGTGGACGCCGCAGCCCTGCAACCTGAGGTGGAGCGCCTGCGAGCGGCGCTAAAAGCGGTGAACGCCCTTTACGAACTCCTTAGCGGCGAGCGCTTGCGGGATTCCGCCTGCCATGGCGTCTTGACGGCGTTTGTCTATTTCGCACTCAGGAACAGCGGCAAGCAGCTACCTGCCTTCGCACACTGGGTTGAAGGCAACCGCGTCGACCGTTTGGCGCCAGACGGGACTACCGCGGGCTTGGGTTATCACTACCACCTTGGCCATACGCAGGCGGTGGATGCGGCGAGCCTAGTGGATGTGTTCGAGAGCGTGCTATCTGCCCGCAGCCGCGAGGTTTTTGTCTCGATGCAGTTCGGCACGCCAGCAGGTCAGGAGCCGGCATACAAGGCTATCAAGGAAGCCATCGATGCGGTCAACGCGAAGCACGGGCTGCAAGCGGACCTGGCGCTGACAGCCATCCGCATCGACCACGTCAACAAGGGCCACAGCTACACCATCTCAGACGAGATCCTGAAAGTTGTCGATGGCTGCGGCTTGCTGATCGCGGACCTGTCGGACGGCAACAAGAACGTGTATCACGAGATCGGCTTTCTGATGGGCCTTAACCAAGGTCGGGCATCGATCCAGGACAATTTCATTCTACTGGCGGACAACAAACAGATCCAAAGCGACGCGGCGATTGGTTTCAACCTGCGACATTGGCAGCAAGTGCGCTTTGATGATCCGCTGGATCTCAAGACCAAGCTGATATTGTCGCTGGAGCGGCATTTTCGCCTAGGTGCGGGTACGTCTTGATGCCAAACCCGCGCATCAAGGCCCACCTCGCGACTACCTCGTATGCACGCAGCCTGCCTCGCGATCGGGGGACTACGACAGCGGCGAGCGGCTTCCGAGCGCCGAGAAGCTTTTGATCGGACTATTCAGCAGACCCGGCAAATTCATGCCACGCGTAACCGCACCGCTCCTGTGACTCACAGCCTGACCCACTTATCTTTCGCGACGGACTTGCGCGCACAAAAGAGCCCCCACATTGCGGGTTTTTTGCCGATGGATGGAGCAGCCTGAACAACGCCGGACGCTTATATGTGGTGGAGCCACGCGAACCGGGCTCAAACCCTCTTGATGGGCTATTACGGGCGTTTGGGGGCTCATGAGGGCCGATGAGGAGCCGATCAGGGACTAGTCGGTCTCCCACGAGTTCGGCCAGCTTCCGACCGCTTTCGGCCAAAAGCGGACGCTCCGCTGTATACGAAGCGTGGTCCATTGTCATGCGGCATGCTAGGGGTTGCCGCGCAGAGCGGCGAGCCTCGGGCGCAGCGCTTCTCCCAAATCCTGTATTCCTTGAGCATTGGGAAGGTACGTGAGATAGCGGATATGGCGCAGGTCAAAAGGGATATCGTCCGAGTTCTGCGTTATCAAGATCACCTCACGCCCGAACGCGTGCGCCAGACCGATCTCGTAGAACACATTTGGATTGCGGCCCGTGCAGTCACAGATCACCACTGAAGCTCTGTCGATAAGTCCAACAACATCTTGGATTACCGAATCTGCATTCCAGATATCGTCAGCTCTGAGACATTCCATCCCGATTGAAGTGGCGATTTCTTGGAGCTTCGCGTAGACCGGGCTGAACTGAGGTGCGAACGGCATCATGGCCGCGCAAAGGGTGCGGTCAATGCGTTCGGGCGCTAGAACACTGAAGGCTGTCGGAAGGCGGCGAGGTGGCCTCTGATGCCTCGCGAGAAACCGGAAAAGATCAAAGTCGTGTACGGCCCAGTGTGTTCGCGTGAACACCGTCAGCCCTATCTGCAAACCAGAATTCGTCAGCAGCTCGCCAGCCACAGCAGGCAATAGCTGGTCGTAGTGATACTCCAGATTAACGTTGGTGCCCACGATCCGCGCTCGAGTGACGTACCCAACGTAGGCTGCCGGCAGCACGCCACGAGACTGCTCGCTAAGGAACAGAGTCGGCAACTTGATCAACTCCGTAAAGTTGGTCGTGTTAGCTGCGCCTGGTTGGAATCGAGTAACGATTTCCTGATCCGTATACTCAAATATGCGTGAAAGCGGAAACGAGTCATCGTTGTCCCGCCAGCCGTTCGCCGAGAAGATGGCGCTATACATAAGCGTTCTCTGCCGATGCCAGAGCCCAATATGCCAGTCTTCGAGCTGCTTTGCTTATTGCCGGCATCCGCAGCTAACATCCGCTTTGGGTCGAAAGCAGCCACTGACTGTGCTGGATCTATTGAGCATCGACACCCCAATGTTTACTTCGCGAGAGTGAATCGCCCAGCGTTTGGTGGACGCTCGCCGGGCGGGACCAGTCAATGGGTCCCAACTCACTTACGCTGACCAATACCACTCTTACCGGCTCCGCATCGTGAGGGCTCTTGAGGGTCGTTGGGGGCAAATGAGGGCCGATGGGGGCCATTGAGGGTTGGTGGGCCCACCAGGATTCGAACCTGGAACCAAAGGATTATGAGTCCTCTGCTCTAACCGTTGAGCTATAGGCCCGCGAAGTCGCGGTGCGGTCCTCGGCCGGCGCGGCGGCAGCGGCGCCGGGCGGGCGGTCCGGGGCGGTGGAGCGGGCCCGGGTCGGGGACGCGGCAGTATATCGTCCGGTCGCGATGCCGTCTGCGCGCGGCGCGGCCCAAACCGGGCCAGACCGCCCATCCGATCCCGATTGCCGCCTCGGCGAATGCGGTCCTATGATCGATCCGAGCCCTGCTTTGGCGGTGGCGCGTTGGGCCGCGGGGTTTTCGCCGGCATCCGGTCGATGCCTGGGTTCCACTCGGGGATAAAGGACTTTCTCATGGCCACGATCCGCGGCGACGATGCGATCGCCAATCACCCTTTGTATGCCTCGTTCCGCGAGCAGTTGCCGGGGGTGCCGGAGGACAAGACCGCCGAGATCACGCTGCGCGCGCTGCAGAACGGGATCACGGGGCCGGACAGGTTGCAGCGGGCGCAGGTGCACGATGAGCGCATCGTCGCGGTCGGTACGGTGCCGGGGTTCGGGGCGATGGTGGGGTTGAATACGCCGGCGCCGCCGGCAGCTACGATCAATGCCGAGTTCGCTGCGCTCGGTCAGGGCACGGCTGTCGCGCAGGCGCAGGCACCGGCTCAGGCGCAAGCGCCGGCCGCCGCGCCGGAGATAGCCGCGCCACGGGTCAATTTGAGCTTCACTCGCGCGTTGGACGCCGACGAGCAGCGCGCGGTCGACCAGCTCAACACGTCGATCCGGGACGTGACCCGGGTAATCAACGAGATACCAAACGAAGCGAACATGACCTTGGCTGACGGCCGCACGGTCAGCGGCCAGGAGCTGCGCAATATGTGGTCGAAGACGCAGTTCACCATCGACGACGTTGGCCATCCTGCCTACCGCAACGGCACGACCCGGGGCGAGGCCGATTACAACGACGGCAATCCGCGGATCAGTTACGGCATCAAGAACCTTACTGACTATAGTCTGGTGCCCGGCGGCATGAACTATCTGGCGTTGCACGAAATCGGCCATATGACGGTGGCGGGTCGCCAAACCAACGCAACCCTTCCCAACGATCGCACGCTAATGACCGACGCCCAGAACGAAACCAACGAGCGTCTGGCCAACGACGTAGCGCGCGGCATCGCCCATCGCGGCCATTTGCCGATTTTGCCGGCGACCGGTCTAACCGCGCCGACGCAGGGTGGTTACAGCGCGGAGATTCCCAGCTTCGATACGCCGGCACCAACGCAGCCCGCCCCCGCGCAGCCGACACCGGGCGATGGCGCGCCGTCGGCGCCGAGGCGGTGATGAGGATGGATCGGCTCAAGCGAATCGGCGTCGGGATGAACGCGTCTGGTTGGATCCCGGCATGGGCGCTGGCCACGGCACTGTGCCTGCCAGCCTGCGCCTCGGGCGAACGCGCCGTCGCTGCAGGCGACAGCGCGCGAAAGCCACAAGCGGCAGACTGCTCCGCCGCATCGCAAGCGCTGCTCAAACTGCGCCTGACGCCCGGCGACACCGAAGGCGCGCGCAGCAGCTTGAATTTCGCCGCGAACGAGCAGCTGAAGCTCGGCGATGTTTCGCGGCTGGAAGGCGATTGCGCACAGCGGTTGATGGCATTCCGCATGGCGGATTTGTATTTGTCCGAGCAAGTCGCACTGCGACTGGGCGATGACGGCCAACCACGACCGTCCGGCGACGATGCCGCGGGCTACCGCACCCTATACGCCATCGATTCCAAGCAGGCGCATCCGGAAACGATCGCCGGCGAGTTCGTGATGGCCACCCGAGTGGAATCCGCCGCACCGGGTACGCAGGCGGGCGAATTCGTCGGCGTGTGGCGCGGGACTTCGGCGTCGAAGCTGTATGCGTTCTCGCGCGATGCCGCCGGCCGCTTCGGCGCGCCGCGGCTGTTGCTGGATTCCACCCTGCCCTTGCGCAGCGTGTCTTACTTCCCCGCGCCGGATTCGCCCTCGGGGCGCTTGGGCCTGGTCCAGCAGGCCCCCGGCGAAATCCGCCTGATCAGCGTCGACTGGTTCCATCCCAAGCCCGCGACGCGCTGATCCCGCGCGCCGCGCGCATTGCGTTGAGCCGCGCTCAGCCGGCGCAGCTCATCGCACACCGCTCATCGAGTAAGGCCGCTGCGCCGCATCCGCCGCCCACGCTTTGTTCGGCTGCGCCTGCATCACGAAGCGCAGCTCGCCGCCGGCGACGATTTCTTCGTGGCGCAAGAAGCTGCGGTTCAACGGCTGACCGTTGAGCGTCGCGCTGCCGATGTAGGTATGCGCCTCATCCAATCCGTCGGCGATCACGCTGAAGCGCTTGCCGTTGGGCAGGTTGAGCGTCGCCCGCGGCAGGAACGGGCGGCCGATGGCGTATTCGTTGCTGGCCGGCGCGACCGGATAGAACCCGAGCGCGGTGAACACGTACCACGCCGACATCTGGCCGAGGTCGTCGTTGCCGGCCAGGCCGTCCGGGCGCGGCGCGTACTGGGTGGCCATGATCTGCTTGAGCCGCTCTTGGGTGCGCCAGGGCTGGCCGGCGTAACCGTACAGGTAGGCGACGTGGTGGCTGGGCTCGTTGCCGTGCGCATACCAGCCGATCAGGCCGGTGATGTCTTCCATGTGCTCGAAGATTTTCGGATCGACCTTGGCGTCGAACACCTGATCGAGCTTTTCCACCAACTTGGCGTCGCCGCCTAGCGCTTTAGTCAAACCGGCCACGTCCTGCGGCACGTACCACGAGTACTGCCACGCATTGCCTTCGGTGTAGTCGCTGCCGTAACCGCTGACGGTGGGATCGAACGGCTCGCGGAAGCTGCCGTCGCGTTTGCGCGCGCGCATGAAGCCGGTCTTCGGGTCGAAAGCGTGCTTCCAGTTGCCGGCGCGCTTGGAGAACTGCGCCGCGATGTCCTTGCGCCCCATGTCCGCGGCCATGCGCGAAATCGTCCAGTCGTCGAACGCGTACTCCAGCGTCTTCGACGCCGCCTCGCCTTCTTCGTCGATCGGCACGTAGCCCAATTGCATGTACTGGGCGATGCCGTCGTACGGGCCGTAACTGGCGCTGGCGACCATCGCCTCCAACGCTTCTTTGGTGTCGTAGCCGCGGATGCCTTTCATGTAGGCGTCGGCGATCACCGGCACGGCGTGGTAGCCGACCATGCACCAGGTTTCCTGCCCATGGAACGCCCACACCGGCAGGATGCCGTAAGGGCTGTGGCGGCGCGAGGCGAGCAGCGAATTGACGAAGTCGTTGTTGCGTTGCTCCGGCTGGACCAAGGTCAGCAGCGGGTGCAGCGCGCGGTAGGTGTCCCACAGCGAGAATGTGGAGTGGTAGCGGAAGCCCTGCGCTTGATGCACGGCGTTGTCGGGGCCGCGATAGCGCCCGTCGCTGTCCATGAACAGGCTCGGCCCCATCAGCGTGTGATACAGCGCGGTGTAGAAACTCTTGCGCATCGGCGCGGGCGCGTCGGCCTCGATCGCCGACAAGGCCTGCGACCAGGTTTCGCGCGCCTGCGCGCGCACGCGGTCGAAATCGAAACCGGGCACTTCCGCGTCGAGGTTGGCGATGGCGTTGTCTTCGCTGACCGGCGAGATCGATACCTTGACGATCAGTTCCTTGCCCGGCGCGTCCTTGAAATCGAAGCTACCGACCACTTGCCGGCCTTCGATCTGCGCGCGCTGGCTGGGGTCTTTTTCGCCCGGCGGCGGGAAGCCCTTGTAGAGCACGTCGGCTTCGGTGTCTTCGAAGCGGTGGCCGCTGACCGGCCGCGAGAAACGCATCGCGAAATACAGCTGACGGCCCGGCGCCCAGCCGCGGGTTTCGCGGAAGCCGGTGACGGTGCCGTCCGCGCGCAAACGCAGGCGCGACCACAGCACCTTGCCCGGGTAGTCGTACAGGCTGGTGCGCAGATCGATCAGCACGTGCGCGGCCTGCCCTTGCGGGTAGCGGTAGCGGTGCACGCCGACGCGTTCGGTCGCGGTGAGTTCGGCGCGGATCTTGTAGTCGTCCAGGGTGACCGCGTAGTAACCCGGCTGGGCCACTTCGTCGTCGTGGCGGAACGCGGAGCGGTAGCCGCTGCGGGCGATCTTGGAGTCGCCGCGCTCGCGCTTGACCTCGCCGGCGATCGGCATCAGCAGCACGTCGCCCAGGTCGGAGTGGCCGGTGCCGGAGAAGTGGGTGTGGGAAAAGCCGACGATGCTGCTGTCGCTGTAGCGATAGCCGGCGGCCCAGCCGTAGGCCTCCTTGCGCGGCTTGATCTCGGTGTCCGGGCTGAGCTGGATCATCCCGAACGGCACGGTCGCGCCGGGGAAGGTGTGGCCCTCGCCGCCGGTGCCGATGAACGGGTCGACCGCCTCGAAGGCCTGCCGCCCGGCGTCGCCGGCCGGCTGGTGCAAAGCTGGAGCCGCCAGGGCGCCATAGGCGCAGGCGGCCAGGGCCAGCGCGCACAGCCGGCGCAGCCAGGGCGGCACGCGATCGGTGCGATGAGGGGAACGAGACTGGGTCGGCCGGGTCATCCGAGGCACTCCGTCTGGTACAAAACCGGGAAAGGGTCGAGCAGGGCGCGGGCGGACCGGGCCGGCACGGGTGCCGGCGGGGCCGCCACTTTTAGATCGTTCTAAATACGGGCAAGCTAGCACGCGCCCGGACCGCGTTCATGCTGCATTGCAGAATGCAGGAACGGGGCTTAAGCCGCAGGATGACCCGATTTAGAACGATCCAAAAGCTTCCGAGCCCGCCCGTCATGAGTCCAGATCGTCCACCGTTCGTGAGGTGCCACCGATGAACGACGCACCCGCCCCCCGAGGCCGGGTCACCCTGGCCGACATCGCCCGCGCCTGCGGCCTGTCGCGCGCGACCGTGTCGCTGGTGCTGCGCGGCAGCCCACTGGTGCATTCCGACACCCGCGCCCGGGTCGAGGCCGAGCTCAAGCGCCAAGGCTACGTCTATCACCGCGGCGCGGCCAACTTGCGCCGCAAGGTGTCGACCGGCGTGGCCTTGGTCATCAACGACCTGTCCAACCCGTTCTTCGCCGAATTCGCCGCGGGCGTGGACGAATGGCTGGCCACCGCCGGCTTCGTCACCCTGCTCGGCAGCACCAACGAGTCGGTCGAACGCCAGCAGGCGGTGCTGACCTCGCTGATGGAACACGACCCGGCCGGCATCATCCTCTCGCCCGCCGAAGGCAGCGACGGCGCGCGGGTGCGCGCGCAAGTCGGCGAACGCACGCCGGTGCTGGTGTTCAACCGCGAACTCGACGGCACCGCCTGGGATTTCCTCGCCCTGGACAACACCCACGGCGCGCGCCTGGCCACCCGCCATCTGCTCGATCGCGGCCATCGCCGCATCGCCTTCTTCGGCGGCCATCGCGATTCGTCCTCGTGCCGGCAACGCCGCCAGGGCTATCGCGAAGCGCTGGCCGAGGCCGGGATCGAACCCGAGCCGCAGTGGCTGGTGGAATGCGCGCCGACCCGATTGGAAGCGGCGCAACAAACCGGCGCGCTGTTCGTGCGCGATCCGGCCCCGACCGCAGCGGTCTGCTACAACGACGCGGTCGCGCTGGGCCTGATGGCCGGACTGGTCGCGCGCGGACGCCGCGCCGGCGGCGATTTCGCGGTGGTCGGATTCGACGACATTCCCGAAGCCTCGGTGGCCTCGCCCACCCTGACCACCATCGCGGTCGATCCGCGCGCGCGCGGCCGCCAGGCCGCCGAGCTCATCCTCAAGCGCCTGCGCGAACCCGAACTCGCCGCCGCCCACACCATCGCCCCGGTCCGGCTGCAGGCGCGCAGCAGCAGCGAGGTGCTCGTACCGCCCCCCGGAGAGTCCGCATGAGCCGTCGCGACATGTCCTACACCGCCGCGCTGGCGGTGGTGACCACGATCTTTTTCACCTGGGGCGGCCTGACCAGTCTCAACGACGTGTTGATTCCGCATCTGAAAGCCGTGTTCAACATGAACTACGCGCAGTCGATGCTGATCCAGTCGACGTTCTTCGGCGCGTACTTCTTGATGTCGCTGCCGGCGAGCAAGGTGGTGGCCAAGTTCGGCTACAAGAACAGCATCGTGATCGGCCTGATCGTCGCGGCGATCGGCGCGGCGATGTTCTTCCCGGCCGCGCGCATTCCTTCGTATCCGCTGTTCCTGACCGCGCTGTTCGTGCTCGCCAGCGGCATCACCCTGCTGCAGGTCTCGGCCAATCCCTACATCAGCCTGCTCGGCGACCCGGCCGGCGCGCCCAGCCGCTTGAATCTGGCCCAGGCCTTGAACTCGCTCGGCACCACGGTGTTTCCGTATGTGATCGGGCCGCTGATCCTGTCCGGCGCGGTGCTCAGCACCGCGGACCTGGCCGCCAAGTCGATCGCCGAACAAGCCGCGTACCGCGCCCATGAGGCCGCGTCGGTGCAGATGCCGTACATGATCATCGCCGCCGGCCTGTTGCTGCTGGCGGTGTTCGTCTACGCCATGCGCATCCCTTCGCTCAAGGAAGCCACCGAGAGCGCCGACCCGGTGCATCACAGCTTCGCCGAGGTGCTGGGGCAGAAGCATCTGCTGTTCGGGGTGATCGCGATCTTCGTCTACGTCGGCGCGGAAGTGTCGATCGGCAGCTTCCTGATCAACTACATCTCCGCCCCGGAGATCGGCAACATCACCCACGCGGTCGCCGCCGAGCATCTGGCGTATTACTGGGGCGGCGCGATGGTCGGCCGCTTCATCGGCGCGGCGCTGCTGCAGCGCTTCGATGCGCGCCGCTTGTTGGCACTGGCTGCGGTCGCGGCGATGGCACTGCTGGCGCTGACCATGGCCAGCAAGGGTTCGATCGCGATGTGGACGGTGCTGGCGATCGGCCTGTTCAACTCGATCATGTTCCCGACCATCTTCACCATCGCCATCGAACGGCTCGGGCCGATGACCAGCAAGGCCTCCAGCCTGCTGATCATGGGCATCGTCGGCGGCGCGGTGATTCCGTTGTTGCAAGGCGCCCTGTCCGATCGCATCGGTATCCAGCACTCGTTCGCGATCCCGCTGGTCTGCTACGCCTTCATCGTCTGGTACGGCCTGAGCGGTTCGCGCATCCGCGCCGGACAGGGACAGCACGCCAGCGCGCAAGCTTCAGGAGTAATGCATTGATGTCCGTTGCACCGCCGGCCGCGTCTTCCGCGGATCGCTCCCGTCCCGCCATCGTCTGTTTCGGTGAAGCGCTGATCGATTTCCTCGCCCGTCCCGCCAACGCCGACGGCGAGCCGCGCCATTTCGTCGAGTACGCCGGCGGCGCGCCGGCCAACGTCGCGGTCGCGGCCGCGCGGTTGGGCGGCAACGCGCGTTTTCTGGGCATGCTCGGCCAGGACATGTTCGGCGACTTCATCGCCGAGCAGTTCGGCCATTACGGCGTGGACACGCGGCATATCCTGCGCACCGCGCAGGCCAAGACCGCGCTGGCGTTCGTCTCGCTGGACGGCGACGGCGAGCGCAGCTTCAGCTTCTACCGCCCGCCGGCGGCCGACCTGCTGTTCCGCGACGCGGACTTCCGTGCCGACAGCTTCGTCGATGCCGGCGTGTTCCACGTCTGCTCCAACAGCCTGACCGAGGAAGCGATCGCCGCGACCACCTTGGCCGGCATGCGCCGCGCGCGCATGGCCGGGGCCTTGGTCAGCATGGACATGAACCTGCGTCCGTCGCTGTGGCCGGCCGACGTCGACCCCGCGCCGCGCTTGCTGGCGGCGTTGCTGGAAGCCGATCTGATCAAGCTGTGCGGCAGCGAATTCGAGTTCCTGTGCAAGCACCTGGGCGGCGAAGAAGCGGCGCTGCAACGGCTGTGGCATGGCTATGCGCGCTGCGTGCTGATCACCGACGGCGCCACCCCGATCCGCTGGTACACCCGCACCAGTCATGGCCAGGCGCCGACGTTCAAGGTCGCGCCCAGCGACACCACCGGCGCGGGCGATGCCTTCGTCGGCGGCTTGCTGCAACGCCTGGCCGAGTTGGGCGTGGACGCCTCCAACTTCTCCGATTTCCTGCAGCGCGAAGACGATCTGATCGGCGCGCTGCGTTATGCCGCCGCCGCCGGCGCGCTGGCCACCACCCGCCACGGCGCGTTCGCGGCGATGCCCAGCGCGGCCGATGTCGAACGACTGATGCAGGAACAAGCATGAATCTTCCTTCCAATCCGTTGCCGGACTTCCGCAATCCCGACGTGCTGCGCCAGCACATCCAGGACACGATGGCGTTCTACGATCCGGTGGCGCTGGATCCCGACGGCGGTTTCTTCCATTACTTCCGCGACGACGGCACGGTTTACGACGCCTCGCATCGGCACCTGGTCAGCAGCACCCGCTTCGTCTTCAACTACGCGATGGCGGCGATCGAGTTCGAGCGCGAGGACTACCGCGAACGCGCGCGCCACGGCCTGCGTTACCTGCGCGAGGTGCATCGCAACCCGGCCACCGGCGGCTACGCCTGGACGGTCCGCGACGGCGCGCCGGAAGACCGGATGAACCACTGCTACGGCGGCGCGTTCGTGCTGCTGGCCTATTCCACCGCGCTCAAGGCCGACATCGCCGAAGCGGCCGGGTGGATGGACGAAACCTGGGACTTGCTGGAAGCGCGCTTCTGGGAGCCGCAGCACGGCCTGTACCGCGACGAAGCCGACGCCGACTGGAACTTCACCGACTACCGCGGCCAGAACGCCAACATGCACATGTGCGAGGCGATGCTGGCGGCGTTCGAAGCCTCCGGCAACGCGCGCTACCTCGACCGCGCGCTGACCCTGGCGCAGAACATGACCCAACGCCAGGCGGCCAAAGCCGACGGCCTGGTGTGGGAACACTACGACCGCGACTGGAACATCGACTGGGACTACCACCGCGACGATCCCAAGCACCTGTTCCGCCCGTGGGGCTTCCAACCCGGCCACCAGACCGAGTGGGCCAAGCTGCTGCTGATTCTCGACCGCCATCTGTCCGCGCGCGGCGCCGCGCCCGACTGGCTGGTGCCGACCGCGCGGCATTTGTTCGACGTGGCGGTCGCGCGCTCATGGGACAACGAGTTCGGCGGCCTCGCCTACGGCTTCGCTCCCGACGGCAGCGTGTGCGACGACGACAAGTACTTCTGGGTCCAGGCCGAATCGCTGGCGACCGCGGCGCTGCTGGCGCAACGTACCGGCGACGAGCAATACGTGCAGTGGTATCAAAAGCTGTGGGCGTACGCGTGGCGGCATATGGTCGATCACGAGTACGGCGCCTGGTATCGCATCCTCGACCGCCAGAACCGCAAGTACAGCGACGAGAAGAGCCCCGCCGGCAAGACCGACTACCACACCATGGGCGCGTGCTACGAAGTGATGCGCTGCTTGCGCGAAGGCTGAGGCATTCCGCGCGAGCGGCTTCGACCGCGAGACCTCGCCTGCGATGCGCGAGGTCTCGCCGCCATGCTGCGTCGATACGCTGCAATCACATGCAGTGCGGCCGTGCTGAATAAGCGCACGGCCCGAGCGATCCCAATTCAGTTCTGCGCTGTTGCGAGGCCGCATTCAGATCGTTCAGCTCGTTGGCATCGACTGCAAACGCTTCCTTCACCGCGCCCTCGTAGGCTCGCACGGCCGATCGGGCAAAACGGAGGAGAACGAACATGAAGATCATCTGCGCAAGCCTGCTGTTGTTGGCCGGCCTGTCCGTATCCGCAGCCGCCGCCGCGCAGGCGTGTCCGGGCAAACTCATCGCCATGAAGGTCATCCGCCAGGGTTATCCCGACGGACCCAAGCTGGGCGAGTTGCAGGTCTACTGGGACGCGGCCTCGGGCAAGAACTGCGCGCGCACGGTGCACTCGTCGCGGACCTGGGACAAGCCGCACTGGACCTCGGTGAGCCTGCGCACCTGCACGCGCAGCAACTTCAACGCCAGCACCGGAAGCTGCGCCGCGAGTTCACCGCTCAAAGTCGACCAAAAGGTTTACAGGTACCAAGCCGGACCGGTCAGTCTGTCGGGCACGGATCGCTGCCTGTCGGCCCAGGGCGGCATCGACGCGGTCGCCAACAGGCCCGGCGGCGTCCACGCCTATGTTCAGAGCGTTTCCGGGCACTGCGACTGATCGTCGGCACAGACCGTCCTCGCCTGCATGCGCCAGCGTGTCGGCGATACTGGCCATCCGATGGACAGATCTCCCAACGCGCCCGTTCGCCCGACTGGACACCCGCTGCGTTGCGCGACGGCCGCACTGATCGCGGCCGTCGCGTTCGGCTGCGGCTGGTTCGCCTCCACTTGGTTCTCCGCAGGCGACCGACTTGCGCAGACACACTCTGCCGCGCCGCCTCTTCCGGCCGAGCGGCGCACGCTTGAAGACCCGAAGGCGGGCGACGGCTATCCCCAGACGCAGCGCGAAGGCCAAGCCGCTGGCATTGCGCCAGCCGGCGAGCCGAGCAGGCCGGCTCTACTCGCCGCGCTGAATTGCTCGGACAGCGCGCAAAAAGCGATATCGCAACGGTGCTTCGACGAACTCGCCAGATTTCCACTCTCCGACCCGCAGATCCGCGACACGTTCCTGGCCTACCTCGCGGCGACGCCCGATCCCTCGCGCAGAGAACAGGTAATTGCGGCGATGACGCCCACCCCGCTGTCGACCGAACAGCTCGCGCCGCTGCTCGTGCAACTGCAATCGCTGCGCGAATCCGACGACCCGCGCATCCGCGCCTCCGGCCTGGTGCATCTGGCCCAATGGGACCGCAGCGCGGCGATCGAAAAACCGCTGCGCGAGGGGCTGGACGACAGCGCTCCTGAAGTTGTGCGTTCGGCGATCACCGCGGTGTCGCTGTCCAACGCGCGCGGCGACGAGCTCAAGCAAACCTTGCTACTGCTGGCCAGCGAGAGCCCGCCGGGCTCGGAGCTGCGCGACGCCGCGGTCACGGCGCTGCGCGATTTCAGTCTGAATGCCCGCGAGTTCGCGATCTATCAGGACGCCGCCGGCGCGGACCGCGCCGCGTCGACGCAATGATCCTCAGCCCAGCTCGACGCCGAAACCGTAAACGGCAATACCGACCGTTGCGATCGCTATGGCGACCACCACCAACGCCCCAAGCAAGCCGATGCCGGCGGCCAGCCAGTTGGAACGCATCGGCAGTCCGGCCGCTACCCGCGCGTCGATCGCTTCGCCCTGGGCCCGCTTCACCCAATAGTTGATCGCCACCAACTGCGGAATCAGGTAGACGACACCCGGCACTTGCTCGGGCAGCAGCAGCGAAAGCGTCATCAATGCGATCGCGCCGAGCACGGCATACAACCGCGCCATGCGCGCTTGGCGGAATTCGCCGCGCGCGGCGTGATTCATGCCGATCACCCACCCGCCGGCGAGAATCGATCCCATGATCGTGGCGATGAAAACACCGCTGGTTCGAAACAGCGGCCGGCCGGCATCGGCCAGCGCATCGGTAACGGCCGCGGCCGGGGATTGGTAAGGGTTGCTCGACTCCATTCGTATCTCCACTGGCGAATCGTCAGGCGCGCGTGCACGGTCGAATTTCAAGCGCTAGCTTAGCGCTATTGCCGCGGCCTCGGTTTCTGCGCACAAATTGATCGGTTTATGCGCACAAATTGAGCCGCTATTTTCCGCCTTAGGCCATGGCATTAGCGCACAACACCTGAGCCATCACGCATTCGCCTGCCGTCCGTCGGAAACGCAAGACGTCACCTCGCGACGATGACGATCGTGCGCAGCCGCGCAACGTTCGCGCCTCTATCCTGGCCGTTCCCCTCTACCCGGAGCGCCCGCATGGACATCCAGCAAATCGCCGACCGCTATGTCGAATTGTGCCGTCAGGGCAAGCACGCGCAGATCACCGACGAGCTTTACGCCGACGACGCGATCAGCATCGAGGCGCCCGGCAACGAAGCCGGACCGCTGGGCAACGTCAAAGGCATCGAAGCCATCCGCGAGAAAGGCCGCAAATTCCAGGACGACGTGGTCGAAGTGCACGACAGCTGGTGCAGCGACGCGGTGATCGGCGGCGACTGGTTCAGCCTGGCCATGGGCCTGGACGCGACCTACAAGAGCATGGGCCGCATGCCGATGGCCGAAGTCGCGGTGTACAAAGTGCGCGGCGGCAAGATCGTGCACGAGCAGTTCTTCT
>NZ_JBAMDI010000101.1:0-41780 GCF_036961695.1 Pseudomonas sp. CGJS7
GTCGGCGGCGCGGCGTCGTCGCCGGCGCGGTAGAAGCCGTCGTTGCGATTGCGGTTGCTCGACCAGACCCAGGCGAACATCGCCAGACCGATCGCGAACGCGCCCAGCACCCACAGCCAGGCCTTGCCCGAGGGCAGCCAGGACGCGATATCGAAGGAACGGCGCGGTGCGGGGGAAGGCGTCGACATAGGGCAGGCGGCTCGCGGGTCGGGTGGGTCACGGCGATAGCGTGATGCCGTGCATTCTGCAATGAAACCGCAGGCTACGTCGTTCGTGTGCGGCGGGCGTGTGGCCGTTGTGCGCGGCGCGCGAACGGCTCGATCGCGCCTTGGCGGCCTCGCCGGCCGGGTTGGTTCGCGAAAAAACCGCTTTGACGCGATAATCTGCGGTTCTCCCCGCCACATCCGGCTAAGTCATGCTCGATCCTAACCTGCTGCGCCAACAGCCCGCCGAACTCGCCGCCCGTTTGCACGCCACCCGCGGCTATGCCCTGGATCCGGCGGTGCTGGCGTCGTTGGAGAGCGAGCGCAAGATGGTGCAGGTGCGCACCCAGGAACTGCAGGCCGCGCGCAACAAGCTCTCGGCCGAGATCGGCAAGCGCAAGAGCAAGGGCGAGGACGTCGCCGAGGTAATGGCGCAGGTTTCCAGCATGGGCGATGAGCAGAAGCTCGGCGAAGCGCGCCTGGAAGCGATCAAGGGCGAGATCGAGGCGATCGCGCTGGGCATTCCCAACCTGCCGCACGATTCGGTGCCGCTGGGCGCGGACGAGGCCGGCAACGTCGAACAACACCGCTGGGGCACGCCGCGCGAATTCGATTTCCCGGTCAAGGACCACGTCGAACTCGGCGCCCGCCACGGCTGGCTCGACGCGGAAACCGCGGCCAAGCTGTCGGGCGCGCGCTTCACCGTGCTGCGCGGCCAACTGGCGCGGCTGCACCGCGCGCTGGCGCAGTTCATGCTGGATCTGCATACCGAACAGCACGAATACCAGGAAACCAGCGTGCCGCTGTTGGTCAACGCCGACTCGATGCGCGGCACCGGCCAATTGCCCAAGTTCGAGGACGATTTGTTCGCGACCTTGGTCGGCGAAGGCGAATCGGCCAGCAAGCGCTACCTGATCCCGACCTCGGAAGTGCCGCTGACCAACATCGTCCGCGACGAAATCGTCGAAGACGCCGGGTTGCCGCTGCGCATGACCGCGCACTCGATGTGCTTCCGCGCCGAAGCCGGCAGCGCCGGCCGCGACACCCGCGGCATGATCCGCCAGCATCAGTTCGAGAAAGTCGAGCTCGTGGCCATCGCCCGTCCGCAGGACAGCTACAGCGAACACGAACGCATGACCCGCTGCGCCGAAGTGGTGCTGGAAACCCTGGGCCTGCCGTACCGCCGCATGCTGCTGTGCACTGGCGATATGGGCTTCTCCGCGGCCAAGACCTACGACCTGGAAGTGTGGCTGCCGAGCGAGAACCGCTACCGCGAGATTTCCTCGTGCTCCAACTGCGAAGCCTTCCAGGCCCGGCGCATGCAGGCGCGCTGGCGCAATCCGGCGACCGGCAAGCCCGAGCCGGTGCATACGCTCAACGGTTCCGGCGTGGCCATCGGCCGGGCGATGATCGCGGTGATGGAGAACTATCAGAACGCCGATGGTTCGATCACCGTGCCGGAGGCGTTGCGGCGTTATGTGGGTGGGGCTGAGACGCTGGCTTGATCGCCGTCGGCCGCTGAAGACTCGCGGCCCTCACCCCAACCCTCTCCCGCAAACGGGAGAGGGAGCAGTTACGCCGCTTGCTCTTAGCTCCCTCTCCCGCTTGCGGGAGAGGGCTGGGGTGAGGGCCGCAAGTCGCCCCGCACCCACCTTTCTCGCCCCCCAATAAAAAAGCCGGGCCCGTCAGGACCCGGCGAATGCCGGCGTGGGGGAGGGAACGCCGGACTTTGAGCTACACGGTTGGACACGGGTATTGCGGGACAGACACGGATGTAGCCTCAGGCCGCCTTGCGTTGCGGCAGCGCAATGGACGCGTGCGCGGCAGCAAGCGCATCGGCACGATGCTGAGGTGAGTAAGACACACCCTCGGCGCGCACGAACTCGACATCGGTCACGCCGATGAAACCCAGGACGTGACGCAGGTAGGTCTCTTGGAAATCGCTGGGCTGGCCGCTGTGCAAACCGCCGCGGCCGCTGGCGATGATCGCCTTCTTGCCCTTGGCCAGACCCTCCGGACCTTCGGCGGTGTAGCGGAAGGTCTTGCCGGCGACCGCGATCCGGTCGATCCAGGCCTTGAGCGTGGAAGGAATGCCGAAGTTGTACATCGGGGCGCCCAACACGATCACATCGGCGGCCAGGAATTGTTGCAGGATGCGCTCTGATTCCTCGGTTTCGGCCGGATCGACCTTAGCCAGGGAACGACCGGTAAGATGCGGTACCGGATCGGCGTCCAGGTCGCGGTATTCGATGCTCAGGCCGGGCAGTTCGTCCTGCCAACGGGCCGCGACCGCTGCCGACAGCTCGCGGGTCACGGAATTTGCGCCCAAGGCGCTGGAATCGATGTGCAGCAGCTTCATGGTGGGCCTCGTTGGGCTGGAAGGCGGGCGTCGCCGCGTTGGAGCAAAGTCTGGATCGTTGCGCGAATGGGATAAAGCTGGTTCAATATCACTCGCTGTTCTAATTTTGGAACTATCGTCATGCACGATCTCAATGACCTGTACTACTTCGCGATGGTCGTCGACCACGCCGGATTCGCCGCCGCCGAGCGCGCGCTGGGCATTCCCAAGTCGCGTCTGAGCCGCCGCATCAGCCAGTTGGAAACCGATCTGGGCGTGCGCTTGTTGCAGCGTTCCACCCGCCGATTCGCGGTGACCGAAGTCGGCAACAGCGTCTATCGCCACGCCCAATCGATGCTGGCCGAGGCGCAGGCCGCGCGCGAAGTGGTCGACCGCCTCAGCGCCGAACCGCGCGGGGTGATCCGGGTCAGCGTCCCGGTCGGTCTGGCCCAGCAGCAGATTCCCAAGCTGCTGCCCGAATTCCTGGCCAAATACCCGCAAGTGCGCGTGCAGTTGCACATCAGCAACCGGCGCGTGGACATCATCAACGAAGGCGTCGACGTCGCCTTGCGCGTGCGTTCCAAGCTCGACGACGACGGCAGCCTGGTGATGCGCAGCTTCGGCCAGATCCAGGAACTGCTGGTCGCCAGCCCCAAATACCTGACCCGCATGGGCCGCCCGACCAACCCCGACGAACTGGCCGACCACGTCACCCTGAGCATCAGCGAAGACGACGCCCGCCAGCGCTGGGAACTGCACGGCCCCGACGGCGAAGTGCGCAAGGTCGAACTCAAGCCGCGGGTGATGGGCTTCGATTTCCCGATGCTGATGGCGCTGGCCGAGCAGGGCGTGGGCATCACCTTGCTGCCGGAAACCGTCTGCGCCGAAGCCGTGCGCCGCGGCGACCTGGAAGTGGTGCTGCCCAACTGGCGCCTGCCGCAGGGCATCTTCCACGCCGTCTTCGCCTCCCGCCGCGGCCTGCTGCCGGCGGTGCGGGTGTTCATCGACTTCCTGGCCGAGAAAGCCCCGTCGCTGGTCGAATCCGCGCGCCTGCAGTGCAGCGACATCAAGGGCCACCCGTGCCCGGACAGCATTTCCGACCGCGACGGCAAGAAGCCCGACAAGCCGGTGAAGATTTCCGCTCCGGCATGAGACAATGCCGCGCGTCCGGCGCAAGGCCGGATGCGCGAAGCTGAGAGTTGCGCGCGGGCTTGCGGCCCGCGTTTACAACGGAGAGATGGCCGAGTGGTTTAAGGCAGCGGTCTTGAAAACAGTTGTAGGAGGTGTGGCAGAGTGGTCGATTGCACCGGTCTTGAAAACCGGCAACGGGCAACCGTTCGTGAGTTCGAATCTCACCGCCTCCGCCAATTTAGAACAGGCACTTACGCAGTATCGACGAGCGAGTGAACCGCGAGAGATGCAGCAGAGAGCTCAGTGGTCTCGCAGGCGAAACAGCCGTTCGAAAAAATTGGGGCCGTAAGCAAGCCGTAAGCACAAACACAAAAGCCATCTAGGCGGGACACACGAAGGAACAACGACAAGATGGCAGAGCAGTTTCACTATCCTCCCGAGGTGTTTAATCTGCTGGTGGATACGATTCCGCTGCTCTGCCGGAGCAAGCAAGACGTCGTTTTGTTCCTCCAAGGCGCAGGAGTTGTGCCGGAAGACCTCGCTGAGGTCTCTAGCATCGTTCGCGCCAACCGCGACGCTATCAACAAGTTCGAGATTGTCCGCAACGTGCTCACGAGGGTGAATGCGCGTGGGGATGGCGGGTTACGTCCTCGCCGCGAAATCATCAAGCGTGTTACCGAGTTCGACAACTTCGACACCTGCTGGGACTCTGACCGGCTCAAGGCCAAAGGGCTTGTGGCCGAGTTGAGTAAGACGGTCAACGTCAAGGACTCCTTCACGCGGATGAAGCAGGAACGTGATGCTGAGCGGGAACAGGCGCTTGTCCGTCAGCGCTCCGAGCAAGCGGCAGCGTCTGAGAAGCGCACTAAGATTGAAGAAGTCAGTACGCGACTATTCGCCCTGTTCGGCATGGACGACAAGCCGCAAGAGAGGGGCAAGCTGCTCGAAGCTGTACTGAACGACCTTTTTAAAGCCTACGGCATTCACGTTCGAGAGGACTTTCGGCGCAAGTCACCCGACACCAGCACCGTACTTGAGCAGATTGATGGGGTGATCGAATTGGACGGTGCCATTCATTTGGTGGAGATGAAATGGCTCAATGCGCCGGTCGGCATCGGCGAGTTTTCCCCTCACCTCAGTCGCTTGTTTATGCGCGCGAACGCGCACGGCATTTTCATTGCGACAAACGGCTACACAGAATCCGTGTTGACTGAATGCAAGAGCGCGCTGAACCTCAAAACTATCTTCTTGTGCTCGTTGCAGGAGTTCGTGATGCTGCTTCAACGGCATGGCGATCTGGTTGCACTGCTTAAGAAGAAATCGCAAGCAGCCATCATCGACAAGAATCCTTACCTTGAGGTTCTTAGCTAACAATGAGAACGGAGTGCCAATGACTCTTGATGAGATAAAAGCCTGTCTGCAAGCGGGTGGCTTTCAGATTGCGAATGAGACGGCGCTGGCGAATGGCACAGGCACGCAACTCCGGTTGCAGAATGGCGCAATCGTCAACAGTTACCACACAGGCAATTTCAATGTTCAGGGCAAGAGCCAAGATGCTGTGAAGGCATGCCTTGGTGTGCAGCTTACGCAAGCTGCGGCTGCGCCCGCATCGCAGAATGGCGCCGCTGCCAAGCCGATGCTCAGCAAGGTGTTTGTCGTCTATGGGCACGACGCAGCAGCACGCACTGAGCTTGAAGCAATGCTGCGCCGTTGGAGACTTGAGCCGCTAATCTTGGATCAGCTTCCATCGGAGGGGCAGACCATCATCGAGAAGCTGGAGAAGTACACGGCAGAGGTGAAGTTTGCTGTAGTGCTGGCCACCCCTGATGACGAAGGCTACCGCGCTGGACACGAGGACGAAAAGGCCTTCCGTGCGCGCCAAAACGTTGTGATGGAACTGGGCATGATGCTCACGCTGCTCGGTCGCAAGAACGTTGCCATTCTCATGAAGCAACAAGACAACATAGAGCGCCCGTCCGATATTCAGGGATTACTCTATATCCCGTTCAAGGATAACCTGCAAAAGGATGCAGGGCCGCTTCTGGCGAAGGAAATGGCGGCTCAGGGCTACCCGATTGCTTTGGCGAACTTGTAGCAAGTCTTACGTCTGACAAGTGCAGTGCTCGATTGGGTCCTTGAGCAACTGCTTGCCGAGAACGGGCTCATCGAATGAACCGCCCCTGATTTGCGGGCCTCGCGGCGAGGATGCGAGGGAGCCTCAGGCTTGGCATATTCGACGTTCGAATCCTGCCCGACACTCGCGAGAAATCCGCGCAGCGGGCCGTACCGGCCCGCCCCGCGATGCATCGACTCAGTTCACCGGCCCGCCGCCCGGCGGGGCGATGACGAAACAACGGCCGCGGTCGACGCTGTAGGGGCCGGTGGTGACGCCCCAGCCTGTGGGTTGCGGGTCGGCGCAGCCGCGGCTGATGTATTGCACGCCGATCACCTGGCCGGTGTTGTCGCGGTAGGTGCGGATCTCCACGTGCGCGTTGGTTTGCGCGGTGGCGGCGAAGATCGCGCTCAGCGATGCGGCCAGTGCGGCGGTGGCGAGAATCCTTTTCGTGTAGCCCTTTTGCATGGTCCTGCTCCTTGGTCATGGGGCGGGCGAAGGCCCGCTGGGGTACTTCCTGTGCCGGCGTCGCGGTCGTCATGGGGCGAACGGGCGATAGAGCTTTAGCGTCGGGCTGGGTGGGGTGTCAAAGCCGTATGCGCGGTTTTGTGAAAGGGGTGGTGTTGCTGGGCTCCGGGGGGATGGCGGGAGGCTTGGGGCAATCGGGTGACAGGTGAGTGTCGTCGTTGTTGGGAGTTCGTGGTCGCGGCTCGCGCCGCTCCTACAAGGGGGCTTCGGACTGGCGGGGTGAGGGGTAGGATTGGGGGGATGCCCGAATCGATCCGCTACCTGCCCACCGCCATCACCGGCGTCGACGCGATGAGCGCGGCGACGGCGCGGGCGTATCCGCGGCATGTGCACGACCAGTACGGGATCGGGGTGGTCGATGCGGGCGGGCATGCGTCGGCCAGCGATCGGCGCCAGGTCGAGGCCGGGCCGGGGCAGTTGATCTTCGTCAATCCAGGCGAGGTGCACGACGGGCGGGCGATCGGCGGGCGGCCGCGTGCGTGGCGGATGTTGTATCTGGATCCTGCCTTGGTCGAGCGCGCTCGCCTGGATATCGACGAAGGCGCGGGCCGGCCGTTGGTGTTCGCCGCGGCGGTGTTCGGCGATGTACGTGTGCGCGGGTTGCTGGAAACTGCGTTCGCGAGCGTGACCGCGGCGGACGCGCCGATGGCGTGCGAGACGGCGTTGCTGCGTTTGCTCGCCGGTGCGGGCGTCAACGCCGCTGAGCCGCGGCGCGCGGGGACCGACGCGGCCGTCTCGGTGCGGCGCGCGCGCGAACGCATCGACGCCGAGCCGGGCGCGGAGTTGTCCTTGCTCGATCTGGCCGGCGAGGTCGGCGTCAGTCGCTATCAGTTGATCCGCGGTTTCGCCCGCGAACTGGGCCTGACTCCGCATGCGTACATCGTGCAACGCCGGATCGCCTTGGCCCGGCGTTTGATCCGCGCCGGGCAGGGCGCGGCCGAGGCGGCGGCGCAGGCGGGGTTTTACGATCAGAGCCATCTCAATCGCTGCTTCGTGCGCCAGTTCGGCGTCACTCCGCTTCGTTACGCGCAAGGAGCGCGCTGAGCGGGCGGCGCGCACTTTTATCCAAGACCGGTGGTCGCCGTGGCGGCGACAGTGGGACTCCCACCCACAGGAGCCCGCCATGCGGTCCGTTCGCGAACTCGCGTTTTTCCGCTCGATTCATCGCCGCTCTTCGCCCGTCGCCGGAGCCGTCCGATGAGCGCGCTCGCCCCGGCCACTGCCATTCGCCCGTGCCGCGAGGACGAACAAGGCGCCATCCTGGACATCGTCAACGCCGCCGCCGAGGCCTATCGCGGGGTGATTCCGGCCGACCGTTGGCATGAGCCGTATATGTCGGCGCAAGACCTGCGCGATGAGATCGCCGCGGGCGTGGCATTCTCCGGGTTCCAGGCCGGCGGCGTTCTGCTCGGGGTGATGGGCATCCAGGCGGTGCGCGATGTCGATCTGATCCGCCACGCCTATGTGCGTCCAGGCCAACAGCGCTCGGGCGTCGGTGCGGCCTTGCTCCGGCATCTGCGCGAACGCGCGCAGCGTCCGGTGCTGGTCGGTACTTGGGCCGATGCGTCCTGGGCGATCGCGTTCTATCGCCGCAACGGCTTCGTGTCGGTGCCGCAGGAGCGTGCGAATGCGTTGCTGCGCAGCTATTGGCGGATTCCCGAGCGTCAGATCGAAACTTCGGTGGTGCTGGAGCTGGCCAGGGACTGACAGGTCTTTGTCGACGGCTTAACCGTGGTTTGTCGATTCTGGGCGGCGTGGATCGTCGTATCGATGGGGGCCGCACGGCCTTCGCCTTCGTTCATCCGTCGTCTACAGGAGAAATCCCCATGCAAAACAACCGCGTTGGTTGGTTCGAGATCTACGCCCACGATATCGACCGGGCCCGCAAGTTCTACGAGGGCGTGTTCGGTATCACCCTGGAGAAGCTCGAAAGCCCCGACGGCCAGATGGTGATGTGGGCCTTCCCGGGCGCCATGGATCAGCAGGCCCACGGCGCTTCCGGCGCTTTGGTGCATATGCCGGGCGCGCCGGTCGGCAGCGGCGGCACCCTGGTTTATTTCATGTCGCAGGACTGCGCCATCGAGGCCGGCCGCGCGGCGGCGCACGGCGGCAAGGTGGCGATGGAGAAGTTCGCCATCGGCGGCGATTATGGCTTCGCCGCCTTGCTCAACGACACCGAGGGCAATACCTTCGGCGTGCATTCGATGGAGTGAGTCGCGCAGCTTGCCGGGCCGTGTCGAAGACGCGGCCCGGCCAGCGGCCGCGAGCCATCGGCTCGCGAGGGCGGTCGCTAAAGATTCCGACAGCGGCCCGGGTCGGCGCGTTGTCTCATGAGGCCTGTCCATTCGGCTTCAAGAGAACGCATCCATGTCCATCGATTCAGCGCTTACGCCGGTCGCAACGGAATCGGCCGACCGCCGCGTCTGCGTGTTCGGCGCCTACGGCCACACCGGCCGCTTCGTGGTCGCCCGCTTGTTGCAGCGCGGCTGGCTGCCGGTGCTGTCGGGCCGCGATGCGGTGCGTTTGCAGGCCTTGGCTGCGGCGTTTCCGCAATCCCCGGTGCGGGTGGCTTCGGTGGACGATCCCTCGTCGCTGGATGGCGCATTGGAGGGGACGGTGGCGGTGATCAATTGCGCCGGGCCTTTCAGCGAAACCGCCGAAGCGGTGATCCAAGCGGCGCTGCGCGCCGGCGCGCATTACCTGGACACCGCGGCCGAGCAGCAACCCGTGCTCGCCGCGTTCGACCGCCATGCCGAGGCCGCGGTCCGCGCCGGTATCGCCGTCGTGCCGGCGATGGCGTTCTACGGCGGTCTGGCCGATCTGCTCGCCAGCGCGGCGATGCAGGGTTGGAGCGAGGCGGATTCGCTGGACATCGCCATCGCCTTGGACAGCTGGCATCCCACCGAAGGCACCCGCATCACCGGACAGCGCAATACCGCGCGGCGTTTGACCATCGCCGGCGGCGTTCTGCAGCCGTTGAGCGATCCGCCCGCGCAGCGCGCCTGGCGTTTCGACGGCGCGTTCGGCGAGCAGGCGATGGTCGCGGTGCCGTTCAGCGAAATGTCGCTGATTTCCCGGCATTTGCGGGTGCAACGGGCCGAGTCCTTCCTCAATTTGGCGCCGCTGCGCGATGTACGCGATCCGTCAACGCCGACGCCGGTGGCTGCCGACGCGAGCGGGCGCTCGGATCAGGTGTTCGCCATCGAAGTCAGCGCGCGCCGCAACGGCAGCGAGCGCAAGTTGAGCGCGCAAGGGCGGGACATCTATGCGGTCACCGCGCCCTTGATGGTGGAAGCCCTGGAGCGGATAGTCGACGGGCGCAGCCGCGGCGCCGGGGTGTGGGCGCCGGGCGCGACCTTCGATGCGCGCGATTTCATCGCCAGTCTGGCGCCGCACGATCTGCAATGGTCCGCTTGAGCGGCTGAGCGCCTATCAGTTGGGCAGCGACAGGATCGCCTGAAGCCCGCCGTCCTCGCGCGGCGACAGCGTCAGCGTCGCACCCAGCGACAGCGCCAGTTGTTGCGCGATCGCCAGGCCCAGGCCGGCGCCGCCGCTGTCGCGGTTGCGCGAGGATTCGATCCGGTAGAACGGCTGCATCACCGCGTCGAGCTCGTGCGCGGCGATGCCGGGACCGCGGTCGAGCACGCGGATTTCGACCGCGCCGCCGTCGCCGCGCCGGCCGACTTCCAGCTCAGCCGCGCCGGCGTATTTGATCGCGTTGTCGATCAGATTGCCGACGACCCGGCGTAGCGCGTGCGGCCGGCTGAACACCGGCGCGCCCAGGGTTCCGCTCAGCGATACGGGCTTGCCGGTGTCCTGGTAATCGCAGACCAGACTGTCGAGGAACGCATCCAGATCGAGCTTGATCGGCGCCTCGGCCGCGCCGTGCGCGCTGCGCGCATAGGCGACGCCTTCACGCACCAGATGCTCCATCTCGCCCAGATCGCCGATCAGCTTGTCGCGCTCGGGCGAGGCGTCCATCGCCTCGGTGCGCAAACGCATGCGGGTGATCGGGGTCTGCAAGTCGTGCGAAATAGCCGCGAGGATCTGCAGGCGTTCGCTCAAATACGCGGCGATCCGATCCTGCATGGCATTGAACGCCGACACCGCCTTGGCCACCTCGGTCGGCCCGCCTTCGCGCAAGGGCGCGGCGCCGCCGCTGGGGCTGAGCGAATCGGCGGCGCTGGCCAGCCATGCCAGCGGCCGGGTCGCCAGCCGCACCGCTACCCAGGTGCATAGCAGCAACAACGCCAGTTGCGCTGCGAGCACGAACGGCAGCCATTGCGCGACCGGCATGGTCGAGGGCGTGACTTCGACGATCAGCGGTTGCCCGTCGCTGAGGGTGAGGTGGACCTGGAAGCGTTCGGGCCGGGTCGAGGTGGTGTCGGCGCGCAGCGGATAGCGCGGGCCCAGCGCCGAGCCGATCAGGCGGACGATGTTCTGCGCGCGCTCGCTCAATTCCGGCTTGCCGGGTTCGCCGGCGCCGAGCACGTAGTGGTAGGTGCGGCGCTTGAGCTGCGGCAGAAATTGCGCGCGGTCGGACGCGGGAATGCGTTCGAGCACCGCGACCGAGGTGATCACGTCCTGCTCCAGATTGCCGAGCATCATCGAGGTGGCGGTGACGTAACGCTCATAGAACAGCAGCCCGAACGACAATCCGTGCGCCAGCAACAAGCCGGCGAACAGGATCAGGTACAGCCGCGAGGCGATGCTGCGCGGCAGCCATTTCGACGCGGCGGCGGGCGTGGGCGCGTTCACGTTTCCTCGCCAACCAACGTGACCGGCATCGAGAACACATAGCCCTCGCTGCGAACGGTCTTGATGTAGGTCTGCTCGCGCGCGCCGTCCTGCAGGCGCTGGCGCAAACGGCTGACCAGCAGATCGATGGAGCGGTCGAAGTGTTCGGCGTCGCGGCCCTGGGTCAGGCTGAGCAATTGATCGCGGCTGAGCACGCGCTGGGGATGATCGAGGAACACCCGCAACAGCCGGAACTCGGCGCCGCTGAGCGCCACCGCGGTGTCTTGCGGATCGAGCAGGTGGCGCGCGCTGGTGTCCAGGCGCCAATCGCCGAACGCGATCAGCCGGCTGGCTTCGCTGATCTGCAGGTTCGGCGGCAACATCCGCGTGCGCCGGATCACCGCGTTGATCCGCGCCAGCAACTCGCGCGGCGAGAACGGTTTGACCACGTAATCGTCGGCGCCCATTTCCAGGCCGATGATGCGGTCGGTGGCGTCGTCGCGCGCGGTCAGCATCAGCACCGGGATCGCGCGGTGCTTGCCGGCGCGCAGGTTGCGGCACAGCACCAGGCCGTCGTCGCCGGGCATCATCACGTCGAGCACGATCAGATCGACCGCCTGCGTATCCAGCAGCGCACGCATTTCGCGGCCGTCGGCGGCGACGCTGGCGCGCAGGCCGTTCTTGCGCAGGTAATCGGCGACCATCTCGCGGATGTCGCGATCGTCGTCGACGACCAGAATGTGATCAACGTGGTTCATGCATCGATTCCGCCGAAGAAAAGGCCGCCATGCCGGGCCGCGTTCGCCGCGATTATGCCACCGGGCGCGGGCGGCGCCGGCCCGGCGGCGGGTGCGCTCAACGTTCGGCCAGCAGTTGTTTGATCTTGGCCTCGGTCTGGGCGTAATCGCCTTCGCCGAAGTGCTCATAGACCACCCGGCCGTTGCGGTCGATCAGGTACAACGCCGGCCAATAACGGTTGTGGTAGGCGTTCCAGGTGGCGTAGGCGTTGTCTTGCGCGACCGGATACTCGATGCCGAAGCGCGCGACCGCCGCATCGACATTGCGCGGGATCTTTTCGTAACCGTATTCGGGCGTGTGCACGCCGACCACGGTCAGGCCGCTGTCGCGATAACGCTGATGCCATTGCTTCACGTGCGGCATCACCCGGATGCAGTTGATGCACGAATAGGTCCAGAACTCGACCAGCACCACCTTGCCGCGCAGGCCGGCCATGGTCAGCGGCGGACTGTTGATCCAGCGCTCGATGCCGGCGAATTCGGGCGCGGTCGGCGCGGGTTGGGTGTGGGTGCCTTGCACCGGTTCGGCCTGCGCGCCGGGCGTGCAGGCGACCGCGGCCAGACACAGGCTCAGGGCGCAGAGGAGGGGTTTGAGCGTGCTCAGGGTCTTGGACATGGCGGTTTGCCTTCGAAAGGATTGGGGGATTCAAAGTCCGGTGGAGACCGCCGGCAGCCATTGCGTAGCCCAGGCGGAAAACAGCACGTCGTACTGCAGCAGTTGCAGCAGGGCGACGGCGATGGCGACGGCGCCGAAGATGCGGCGGGTCGTTACGGCGTGGCGGTTGAAGAACGCCAGCCGCGCCGACACCCAATGGCCGCCGTACGCGATCGCCAGCAGCGGCACGCCCGCGCCGAGCGCATACAGTCCGAGCAGGGCGGTCGCTTTGGCCGGCGCTTGCGCCGAAGCGGCCAGGGCCAGCACCGAGGCCAGGATCGGCCCTGCGCACGGCGTCCACACCAGGCCGAGCGAGGCGCCGATCAACAGCGCGCCGAGCTTGCCGGTGCGCGCGGGGCCGGCCGAAACGCCTGAGGTCAGGCGTCGTTGAATCTGTGCGGCCAACCAGTCGAACGGCGCCGACCACAGGCAACTCAACCCTGCCAACAACAGCATCGCGATCGCGGCGGTGCGCACGGCGTATTGCCATTCGCCGGAGATCGCCGACAGCGCGCCGAGGGCGATGCCCCCGGCGGCGAAACTGGCGGTGAAGCCGGCGACGATCAGCAACGGTTCCAGCTTGCTGCGCCCGGCGGTGGTGGCCAGCACGATCGGCAACACCGGCAGGATGCAGGGCGAGGCGATGGTGGCCACGCCGGCGGCGCCGGCCAGGGCGTACTCGGCGAAGGCTTGCGCGAACATCGCTCAGCCTCCCGCGTGCGCGGCGGGTTCTTCGGCCTTGACGCCGGCCGCTTCCAGAATCGCGTAAGCGACCTCGCGCGGTTGCGACAGCGGCGCGGCGTGGCCGGAGGCGATCGAGCGCACCTGCGCGCCGATCCGGCGCGCGGTGTCGGCCTGCAGTTCCGGCGCGATCATCCGATCGTTGCGCGCGATCACGTACCAGCTCGGCTTGCCGCGCCACGCCGCCTGGGTCACCGCTTCGCCGAACGCGCTGGCCTTGATCGGCGCCTGGGTGCTGAAGATCAGGCGCGCGTCGCGGGGTTTTAGCTCCGGGGCGAAATCTTCCGCGACCGTGTGCTCGTTCAACCACAAAAAACCATCGTGTTCGCGCAAGCCGCTCAGACCGTGCGGAACCGGAAAGCCGCGGCCTTGATCGCCGGTGTTCTGACCGACGTCGGGCGCGAACGCGGCGACATAGACCAGGGCGCTGACCCGCGGATCGGTGCCGGCCTGGGTGATGACCGTGCCGCCCCAGGAATGGCCGACCAACACCACCGGTCCGGAGGCGTTGTCGATGGCGCGGCGGGTGGCCTGGACGTCGTCGCTGAGCGAAGTCAGCGGGCTGTGCGTGGCGACGGTGCGCACGCCCCAGGACTGCAGGATCGCGATGACCTTGTTCCAGCTGGCGCCGTCGGCGAAAGCGCCGTGGACCAGCACCACGGTCGGGGCGGCGTTGTGGTCGCGGACGTCGGCGGCGGCCAGGGACGGAACCAGCGACAGCGCGGTCAGGGCGGTGAACAGTGCGGTGCGGAACATTGGGCGGATCTCGTTGGGAAGGTGCGGCTATTGCAGCGTCGCGGCCTGTCTCGGCTGTGTCGGCGGCGGCGGGGTTTTGTAAGCCAGTGCGGCCGGCGCGGGCCCGATCTACATTCGCTTACAAATCTCCGCCGCCGCCGCGCGTACGGCTCAGACGATTTCGAACTCGACTTCGACGTTGTCGCGGATGGCGTGCGAATACGGGCAGGTCTGATGCGCGGTCTCGACCAGCGCGCGCTTCTGCGTGTCGTCCAGGCCCGGCAGGCTCACGCTCAACTTGACCGAGAGCAGGTAGCGGCTGCCGCCGTCGGTCTTGCCCAGCGAGACCGCCGCATCGACCGCGGTGTCGGCGGGCGGACGGATGCCGAGTTTCGCCCCGGCCAGCTGCATCGCACCGATGAAACAGGCCGAGTAGCCGACGCCGAACAACTGTTCGGGATTGGTGCCGGGCCGGCCTGAGCCCGGCGTGCTGAGCTTGACTTCCAGCGCGCCGTCGTCGGAACGGCCGCCGCCGTCGCGGCCGCCGGTGGTGTGGGTGTGGGCGGTGTACAGCACTTGTTCGGTGGTCTTGATCATGGTGGTTCTCCTGGGATGTGCGGCGATGCGGTTGTGCTCGCCGGGGGGATGAAACTTCGGGCAAGCGGAGTGGGCGGATCGATTACGCGGAGTCGGCGCGTTGCAGCGAATGCCCGCGCGCTGCGCGCTTGTTGGCTTGGGCGAGCTTGCCGACCCAGCGGATCGCCACCGCCGACAGCAGGATCGCGAACGGCACGGCATAGGCCGGGCTCATCGGAATGCGCTTGAAGTAGGAGTAGGCGAAGATCGCCGCGATCACCCACATGCCGGTGGTGTGCAGACGCTTCCACGCGCGCGGGCCGAGCCGGCGCACGGCGCCGTCGAACGAGGTCGCCGCCATCAGCACGATGAACGCGTAGCCGATGCTGCCGGGCACGTTGGCCAGGCCGGTGCGGCTGGGCCAGAACTCCGGCGCCAGCTGGCCATAGGCGTAGATGGCGATGGCGTGGACCAGGTGCGAGAACGCGAACGCCAGGCCGATGTAGCGGCGTTCGCGCAGCAGCGCCTTGGTCACCGGCGAGGGCACCAGGGCGACGAAAGCCGAGGCAGTGAAGGCCAGCAAGAACAGGGCGAACGACGTGCGTGCGGTCGCGCGGATCGCGCTGCGCAGGGCTTCGGTCCAGTCGGCGTTGGCGCACAGGATCAGGCCGACCATGGCCAGGATCGCCACGGCGATGGCGCCGAACAGGCTCCAGCCGGTGAGTGTGGGCAGGCGGTTTTGCGGTTTCATTGGGTTGCTCCGACGATGGAATCGAGCGCGATAGGGATAAGAGGAGGCGAGCGGCGATCAGGGTTCGGGCTGGGCGCAAAGCACGATCGAGTCCTCGCGCATGCGCTGTAGCAGCGCCAGCCCTTGCGCTTGCACCGAGGCGGGATCGCCGCCGGTTTCCTGCGCGAGCGCGTCGAGGTGAGCGCGGCCGCTGCGGGCATCGGTTTGCAGCGAAGTCAGCAGGCGGTAGGCCATGGGCGCGATCCGGGCGAAGCGAACCTGCAGGGCGGCGTCGCGATGCACCAGCAGCAAGGTCGGCTGCTCGGGCGGAGCCAGCGGCTGGAACTGCGGGCCGATGGCGTCGACCGGCCAGCGATAGCCCAGCGGCATCGCCAGCGGCGAAAGCAGCAGCACCGAGTCGAGCAGGTCGCCGTCGCGGCGATGCGCCGGCAGCGCGGCGTCGCTGAGCTGCAGATCGATTTCCACCCATTCGTAATGCGCCAGCTCGGCCAACCACGGCGCGCTGTCGTCGAGCGCCGGGTAGCCTTGGACGAAATCGACGAACTCGGCGGCGATGCGGGTGAACAAGGGCGTGGCGCTGCGGTGTTCGGCGTAGAACGCGCGCACCAGCGTCCGCCACGCGCTTTCGTCGAGGGTTTGCCGCAGCACCGGGAAGCTGCCGGCCAGCAGCGATTCGATCGAACCGAAGAACAATTCGCGATAGATCCGCAGCCGGCGATCTTCCAGACCCGGCGGCGGCGCGTGCCGCGACGGGTCGCGCAGATGCCGGGCCAAGGCGTATTGCTGTTGGCGCAGGCGCTCGCTCATGGCGCGGCCTCCGCGGCGGCCTGCATGGAGCGGATGCGCGCGGTTTCGGCCAGCAATTCGCTCAGCGGCGGGAAGTTGAAGTCGCGTTCGAGCAAGGTCGGGCGTACGCCGAAACGGGCATAGGCCTGAGCGAGCAGCGACCAGACATCGTCCTTGACCGGCGCGCCGTGGGTATCGACCTTCAGGTCTGTGTCCTGGTCGAAATGCCCGGCGATATGCAACGAGGCGATGCGGTCGGCGGGCAGGCGGGCGAGGAAGTCCGCGGCGTCGTAGCCGTGATTGCAGGCGTTGACGAACAAATTGTTGACGTCGAGCAGCAGGTCGCAATCGGCCTCGGCCAACACCGCGCCGATGAAGTCGATTTCGCTCAGCGCCTGATACGGCGCGGCGTAGTAGGACACGTTCTCCACCGCGATCCGCCGGCCCAAGGCGTCCTGCGCCTGGGCGATGCGGCGGGCGACGTGGCGCACGGCTTCATCGGTGAACAGGATCGGCATCAGATCGTAGAGATGGCCGTCGTCGCTGCAGTAGCTCAGGTGTTCGCTGTACAGCGCGACCCGATGGCGGTCGAGGAAGTCGCGGGTTTGCGCCAGCAACGCGGTGTCCAGCGGCTCGGGGCCGCCCAGCGACAGCGACAGGCCGTGGCAGCTGAGCGGGAAACGCGCCGACAGCTGCGCCAGCGCATCGCCGTAGCGGCCGCCGACGCCGATCCAGTTGTCGGGCGCGCATTCGAGAAAGTCGAGCGCGTCCTCGTCCATCGTCAGCAATTGCGCGATCAAGCCGCGGCGCAGGCCCAGGCCGGCGCCGCGGATGGACGGGTAGCCAGCGCTGCGCGTAGCGGTGAAGGCGGGAAGGTTCATGGCGATACCTCGAATCGAAAAGCGCGCTCCTTCCCGGTGGGAAAGGGAAGGAGCGCGAACCGGTCAGGCCTGGCCGCCGCACTTGCCCTCGCCGCACTTGCCTTCGCCCACTTCCTTGCCGGCGGCGCGGCGCGAGGCCTCCACCGACTTGAGCGCTTCGGGCAGCGAGATGCTGCCGTTCTTGTCGGTGTCGATGCGGTCGAACTCGGCGGCGCGGGTGGGAGCGGCGGCGACGAATTCGGCGCGCGAGACTTTGTGGTCGTGGTTGGTGTCGGTCTTGGCGAAGCTTTCTTCGCCGCACTTGCCCTCGCCGCATTTGCCTTCGCCGGCCTTGGCGGCGTGGCTGGCGGAGGCCAGATAACCCTGCGCCAGAGGCTGCACGGCGAAGGCGGACTGGCTCAGGATCAAGCCGCCGGCCAAGGCGACGCCGATCAGGCCGATGCTGTGCTTGCCGCTGCGGGCGGTGGAGTTGGAGTCGTGGTTGCGGGACATGGTGTTCTCCGAGAGATGCGGCGATGCCGCGGGATAGGGCCGCGAATGCGGCGGATGCAACGAAAGCGAGGCGGCGCGGAAGGCGCGGCGGGCGTTCTCAGGCGAACGCGGATGCAGGTGCGGCGATGGCGCGCGCAGGTTTGAACGCGATCAACGCCAGACCCGACAAGGCGAGCGCGCCGCCGATCCAAGGCAGCAGCAGACTGGTCGGCAGGCCGAAGGCCAAGGCGACCCAGCCCCAGGCGCGGCGGTCGGCGCGGATGGTGGATACGTTGGCGCTGCGTGTGATCAACGCGTCGACGCTGAGCTTGCCGCCGCCGTTGAGCACCAGCGGCAACAGCATCGCCAGATACAGCAGCGGCAGCTTGTAGTTGCCGTGGCCCTGATCGCTGATCGCGTAGCCCTGCCACAGCTCGGCCAGGCTCGACCAATCGCTGGGCCAATGCACGGCGTAGATCGCCACCACCGTGAGCACCCACAAGGCGAAGGCCGCATAGCGCGTGCCCAGGCCGATCAGCAAGGCCAGGCTGGCGCCCAGCTCCATCCAGGTGGCCAGGGTCCAGTTGAGCTGCGGGCCGAGCAGCGAGAACGGCAGCGGAAACTTGTCGCCCAGATCGGCGAACCAGTTCTCGCCCAGCCATTTTTCGCGGCCGGCTTCGAAGAACTCCCAGGCCAGCAGCACGCGCAGACCGGCCGGCGCGAGCCAGCGGCCTACCGCGTCGACGCGGGGGATGAGCGGGGTGGTGCTGGAAAGCTTGGGGAAGTACCGCATGTCCGACTCCTGAGGCCGCTGGCCCGTTTGGGTGCGGCTATTTCGGAGTGCGGCGGTATCGCCAGGGTGTCGGCGGGAGTGCGGATTTGTCAGCCAACCGCGCGGATCGGCGCGCGGATACATTGCGATACAAACGCCGGGCGGCCGCGGCGGGCCGCCCGGCGGATGCGGGCCGTGCGGGCGCCTCAGCCGCCGCCGCGCGGGCGGTTGCGCCAGTCGACGTAACGCCGCAGCAAGGCGTCGTCGAGCGGCGGGCAGACGTCCAGGCCGCCGAGTTCCTCGACCGCGTTGCCGATCCGGATCGCGCCGAACGCGGTCGCCACGCTGGGATCCTCGGCCAGATCGGCCGGTAGGATCGAGGCGATGTTGCGGGTGGATTCGTCGCTCGCGCAGCGCGACAGCCAATCGCGATACGCCAGGCTGCGCACCGGCGCGCCGTCGCTGGCGGCGATGGCGGCAATGAGCCGACTCAGCGCGAATGCGCGCGGATGGGTCAGGTTGAGCGTGCGTCCGCGGGTGTCCTGGCGCAGCGACAGTTCGACGATGAACTCGCTCATCCGGTCCACCGGCACCCAGTTCAACGTATCTTCCTGGTCGGGAACGGCGCGATGGCGCAGGCAGGCGTCGACGAACAGGCTCCAGGTATCGCTGTCGTTGCTGATGCCGCTGTCGGCCGCGCCGCAGATATGCGTCGGCCGATACACCGTGTAACCCAGGCCGCGGCTGCCGCCCAATCGCAGCAACTGCTCGGCGACCCATTTGCTTTGGGTGTAACCGGCCGACAGGCCTTGCCAACGCGCGAACAGATCCTCTTCGTTGCGCACATCGATCCACGCCGGGTCCAGCGGCGGCAGTACGCCGGTAGTAGACACGTAGTGGATATGTTTGGGCGCGCCCAGGCTGGCCAGGCGCAGCACTTGTTCGGTCGCCAGCACGTTGGCGGCCTTGAGCGTGCGGTAGTTGTGCAGCGAATTGACCCAGGCGCCGTTGTGGTAAATCGCGTCGAGCGACTGGGCCAATTCGGCGAACCGCCGCTCGCTCAGGCCCAGCCGCGGTTGGGCGAGGTCGCCGGGCAGCACGACGATGCGCTCTGGGTCGAGCGGCGGGTTCAATCCCAGCGCGTTCAAGCCGCGCCGCAGCCGTTGCAGGCCTTGCCCGGCGTCGTCGCAGCGGATCAGGCAATGCACGCGCGCATCGGTACGACGCAGCAAGCGGGTCAGCAGGAACGCGCCGAGAAAACCGGTGGCGCCGGTCAGCAGCACTTGCCGCGGCGACAGCGGCGCGGCGTGCGGGAGGGCGGCGCGGATGTCCGGGGCGAGCTGGATTTCTTGCCGCAGGTCGACGACCGCGCTCACGGCATCGGCAGGCGCGCGCAGCAACTCGGCCATGTCCTTGAGCACCGGACGCAGGAACACTTGCCGGACCGGCACCGCGCCGCGCTCGCGCGCATCGGCGTCGCGCGCCGCGCCGATGCGCGCGGCCAGTTGCGCGGCCAGCAGCGAATGCCCGCCGAGTTCGAAGAAATGATCGTCGCGGCCGATGCGTTCGACCCCGAGCAAGGCGCTCCACAGCGCCGCGAGCGTGGTTTCCGGGCCGTCGAGCGGCGCTTGGAAATCGTACCGGGCCAGGTCTTGTCGGTCGGGCGCGGGCAAGCGCTTGCGGTCGAGCTTGCCGTTGGGCGTCTGCGGCAAGGCATCGACGGCGACGAACGCGGACGGAACCATGTAGTCGGGCAGTCGCGCGCTCAGATGCGCGCGCAAACGCGTGGCCAAACCGCTGCGCGGCGCGCCGGCAGCGGCCGGCACCACGTACGCGACCAGACGTTTGTCGCCGCCGTCTTCGCGCGCGAGCACCGCGGTTTCGGCCAGTTCGGGGTGCTCGGCCAAGCGCGCCTCGATCTCGCCCAATTCGATGCGGAAACCGCGGATCTTGATCTGATCGTCGTTGCGGCCGAGAAAAATCAGTTCGCCGTCGCCGCGGTAACGGGCCAGATCGCCGCTGCGGTACATGCGCGCGCCGGCCGTGTCGGCGAACGGATCGGCGATGAAGCGCTCGCGCGTCAACGCCTCGCGGTTCCAATAGCCCTGGGCCAGGACCGCGCCGCCGATATGGATCTCGCCGACCGCGCCCAACGGCGCCGGTCGGCCGCGCGGATCGAGCAGGTAGATGCGGGCGTTGTCGATCGGACGGCCGATCGGCGCCTGATCGGGCCAGGCTTCGACCGTGGGCGGCAGGGTGTAAGCGGTGACTACATGCGATTCGGTCGGGCCGTAATGATTGTGCAGGCGGCAGTCGGGCAACTGCTGGAACAAGCGGCGGATCTGCGGGGTGATGCGCAGTTGCTCGCCGGCGACGACGACATCGCGCAAGGCCGGCGACAGCATCGCGATGCGCGCGGGATCGTCGGCCGCGGCTTCGGCCAGCGCTTGCAGGGCGATGTAGGGCAAGTGCAGACGTTGCACGCGCTCGCGCGCGATCCTGGCGATCAGCAGGCCGAAATCCAGGCGCAGTTGCGCGTCGATCGAGACCAAGATGCCGCCCGCGCACAGCGTGCCGAAGATCTCCTGGAACGCGACGTCGAACCCGAGCGCGGCGAACTGCAGCGTGGTTTGCGCGGGCGGCAGTTGCCGGTTCTGCCATCGCAGCAGATTGACCAAGGGCCGGTGCGGCATGGCCACGCCCTTGGGCACGCCGGTGGAACCGGAGGTGTAGATCAGGTAAGCCGGACGATCGGCGTCGGCATGCGTGTCGCCCGGGTTTTCATGCGCCTCGTCGTCGGCGGTGAAAGCGTCCGCGGTGAGTCGGTCCAGATCGAGCGCGTGGGCGCAGTGCGATACCGCATCGCCCAATGCGCGGCGGCCGGCGGCGTCGCCCAGCAACAGCGCCGGTTGCGCTTCGGCCAGCACTTGGGCCAAGCGCTCGGCGGGATAGTCCGGGTCCAGCGGCAGATAAGCGCCGCCGGCCTTGAGTATCGCGATCAGCGCCGCCACCATCGCCGCGCCGCGGCCGGCGCAGATCGCCACCGGCTGCCCGGGCCGCAAGCCTTGGGCGATCAATCGGTGCGCCAACCGGTTGGCCAGGGTATCGAGCTGGCGATAGCTCAATGAATCGTGGTCGTGAACCAGCGCGATCGCGTCGGGCGTGCGCTCGACTTGCTGTTCGAACATCCGGTGCACGCAGGTGTCGGCGACGGCCGCGGTCTCGCCGCGGTTGAAGCGTGCGAGCAACAGCGCGCGCTCATCGGCGCCGACCACGTCGATATCGGCGATGCTGCGCGCGTCGTCGGCGACCATCGCCCGCAGCATCGCGATCAGACAGTCGCGCTGGCGTTCGATGGTCGAGCGGTCGAACAAGGCGGTGCTGTAGTACAAGGTGCCGTCGACGGTTTCGCCGGCGGCGGACGCCGCCGATGGGCTCAGGTGCAGTTCCAGATCGAACCTGAGCGTGTCGACGGCCATGCGCGGCGGCTCGGCGCGCAGACCGTCGAACGCGAACACGCCCGCTTCGTTGGTCTGCCAGGCGAACAACACCTGGAACAGCGGGGTGTGATCGAGCCGGCGCGGCGGTTGCGCCGCTTCGACTACGCGCTCGAACGGCAGATCCTGATGGTCTTGCGCCGCCAGCGCGACCGCGCGCACCCGCGCCAGCAACTCGGCCACGCTGGGGTCGCCGCTCAGGTCGATGCGCAAGGCCAGGGTGTTGACGAAGAAGCCGATCAGCGGCTGGATCTCGGCGCGGTTGCGGTTGGCGCTGGGCGTGCCGACGATCAGGTCGGTGTGTCCGGACAAACGCGCCAGCACCGCCGACCACGCCGCCAGCAAGGTCATGAACAAGCTGCCGCCGTGCCGTCGGCTCAGGCGTTGCAGCGCATGGGTCAGTTCGGGCTCAAGATGCAGCGCTACTTCGGCGGCGGCGAAGCACTGTTGCGCCGGCCGCGGCCGGTCGGTCGGCAGCTCCAGCAGCACCGGTGCGTCGGCGAGTTGGTTGCGCCAGTAATCGGTCTGCGCGTCGAGCCGGTCGCCGTCTAGCCACTGCCGTTGCCATGCGGCGTAGTCGGGGTACTGGATCGCCAACGCGGGCAACGAATCGGCGCGGCGTCCATGCGCGGCGTTGTAGAGCTCGCCGAGTTCGCGCGCCAGTATCGCGATCGACCAGCCGTCGGCGGCGATGTGATGCAAAGTAATCAGCAACTCGTGTTCGTTTTCGCCCAGCCGGATCAGCCGCGCGCGGATCAGCGGACCGCGGCTCAGGTCGAACGGCGCGTGCAGTTCTTCGTCGGCGATGGCTTGCAAGGCGGCGTGCGCATCGTCGCTGCCGCGCAGGTCGTGCTCGGGCAGTCCCAGCGCGGTGTCGGCCGGCAACAGCCGCACGCGCGGCTGGCCGTTGCGGGCGATGAACACCGTGCGCAGGCCTTCGTGGCGCGCCAGCAGACGGTCGAGCGCCTGACGCAAGGCGTCGCGATCCAGCGTTCCGTGCAGGCGCAGCGCCAGCGGGATGTGATAAGTGACGCTGACGCCTTCGAGCTGGGCCAGAAACCACAGGCGCTGTTGCGCGAACGACAGCGGCAGTTCGCCATCGCGCGGGGTCGAGACGATGCGTCCTGCATCGGCTTCGCGCAGGCCCAAGGCCTGGCCACGCTGATACAAGCGAGCGCGTTCTTTGCCGCCTAGTTTGCCGAGGATGGATTTGATCGAGGTTTGCATGGCTAGGTATCCCCGTTTCAGGCGTCGGTCTGCAGCGCGGCGATCAATACCATTTCCGCGAACGCGGACAACTGCGGATGGTTGAACAGTGTCGACGGCGGCAAGCTCACGCCGTAATCGCTCTGCAGGCGGCCGAGCAAGCGCATGGCCAGCAACGAGTGGCCGCCGAGTTCGAAGAAATCGTCGTCGCGGCCGACGCGTTCGAGCCTCAGCAGTTCCTGCCACAGGCCCGCGACCAGCGCTTCGATTTCGTTCTGCGGGGCGAGGTAACGGCGACGGGCGAAGGCATCGTCGGCCGGCGCCGGCAACGCCGTGCGGTCGATCTTGCCGTTGGCGTTGAGCGGTAGCCGCGGCAACACCACGAACGCCGACGGCACCATGTAGTCGGGCAACTGCGCGCTCAAATGCGTGCGCAGCCGCGCGACCAGATCCTCGTCGTCGCGCGCGACCAGATACGCGACCAGACGCGGGTGTCCGGGCTCGTCCTCGCGCGCCACCACCACCGACTGGCGCACCGCGGGATGTTCGCAAAGCCGCGCCTGGATCTCGCCGAGTTCGATCCGGTAACCGCGCAGCTTGACCTGCTGATCGTTGCGACCCAGGAACAGCAGATCGCCGTTGCCCAGGTAACGGACCAGATCGCCGCTGCGGTACATGCGCGCGCCCGGCCGCGGGTCGAACGGGTCGGCGAAGAATCGCTCCGCGGTGAGTTCGGCTTGATTGAGGTAGCCGCGGGTCACGCCGACGCCGCCGATGTACAACTCGCCCGGCGCGCCCAGCGGCACCGGCCGGCGCTGCGGGTCGAGCACGTAGGCGCGGGTGTTGGCCAGCGGGCGGCCGATCGGCGCGCGCGCGGATTCGTCCATGTCCGCGGGCGGATCCCAGACGGTGGCCAATACCGTAGTTTCGGTCGGGCCGTAGACGTGCACGACCCGGGCGCGTTGGTTCAAGCCGCGGATCAAGCCCGGATCGACCGCTTCGCCGCCGACGAAGAACATCGGCGGACGCGCGAATTCCGGCAGTTCGGTCCGTCCCTGCAAGAACGCCGGCGGCATGTAGCTGTGGCTGAGGCCATGTTCGGCCATCCAGGCCAGGTAGGCGCCGGCGTTGCCGCGTTCGGATTCGGTCGGCAGGTACAAGGCCGCGCCTGCGCACAGGCTCAGACCGAGATCGATGATGCTGGCGTCGAAACTCAACGAAGCGAACTGGGCGATGCGGCTGTCGGCGTCGACGCCGAAACGCCGGATCTGGCTGCTGGCGAACTGCACCGCGTTGCGGTGTTCGACCATCACGCCCTTGGGCGTTCCGGTCGAACCGGAGGTGTAGATGATGTAGGCCAGATGCTGCGGTCGCAGCGCTGGCAGCTGCGGATCGGCGGCGGAATGATGCGACCACACCGCGCAGTCGGCCTGCAGGTCCAGCCAGGTGAATCCGGCCAGTTCGCCCAGCGCGCGGCGACCGACGGCATCGCCCAACACCAGCAGCGGATCGGCGTCGGCCAGCATCCGGTTCAAACGCGCGGACGAATGCGCCGGGTCGAACGGGACGTAGGCACCGCCGGCCTTGAGCACGGCGAGCAGGCCGACGATGGCGTGCGGGCCGCGCTGGGCGCACAAGGCGACCCGGTCGTCGGGGCGCAGGCCCGATTCGATCAGGTAATGCGCCAGACGGTTGGCGGCCTGGTTCAACTCGGCATAGCCGGTGCGTTGGCGGTCGTGCACCAGCGCGGTCGCGTGCGGGGTGCGTTGCGCGTGTCGTTCGAAAAGTTGATGGAAACAACTTTGTTCGGGGTAGGGCGCGTCGGTGGCGTTCCAGGCGTTAAGCAGCAAGTCGCGTTCGCGTGCGTCGGCCAATTCGATCTGCGTTATGGGCTGCGCGGTATCGGCGAGCATCGCCCGCAACGCGGCGATCAGATAGTCGCGATGGCGCTCGATCGTGTCTGGATCGAACAAGGCGCTGGCATAGACCAGGCCGCCGGCCAGCGCGCCGTCGGATTCGGCCAACTGCAGCTCCAGATCGAACCTGGCTGTGTTCGCCGGCAACTCCAGCGGTCCGGTGTCGAACGCGCCCAGGTCGAGCGCCGTCGCCGCGTCCAGCCAGGCGAACACGACCTGGAACAACGGCGAGCGATCGGTCTGCCGCGGCGGCCGCGCGGCGTCGATCACACGTTCTAACGGAAGATCCTGCGCATCCAGCACCGCGGTCCGCACCCGCGCCAGCAACTGGCCGATGTCCGGATCGCCCGACAGATCGATGCGCAGGGCCGCGGTATCGACTGACAAGCCAGTCGGCGGTTCGATTTGGTCGCGGCCCCGACCCGCGTTGGGCGCGCCGACGAGCAGGTCGTCCTGCCCCGACAGTCGCGCCAGCACCAACGACCACGCCGCCAGTACCGTCATGAACAAGGTGGCGCCGTGGCGGCGGCTCAGGCGTTCCAGCGCCGCGGTCAGTTCGGCGTCCACCCGTATCGGTATGCGTGCGTCGGCGAAGGATGGCCGCGGCGGCCGCGGGCGATCGCTCGGAAGTTCCAGCAGTGCCGGTGCGTCGGCCGAATGCCAGGTCGGCGACGGCTGTGGGGTGCTCGAGCTCGAGCGGGTTTGAATGTCGTCCATGAGACCCACGATTACTCGGGTGAGTCGCCGAGATTGAGATCGTGGTTACCTGGCCGGTGCAATCAGTGCGGGTACGTGCGGCAGCGGTTTATCGATCCCGGGGCAGGCGAGGCCGCTGTTCAACGATGGCATCGCCCATCCGGTAGACCGGCATCGAGGTTCCCGGGCGCGGCCCGCGGACAGAGCAAGGCGACGATCAGCGCCGCAGCGCCGATCCAGCCAACAGCGCGCCAAAACCCACCAACAAAGCGCCGAACGCGCGATCGATCCACAGCCGCCAACGCAACAGCGCCGCGCGCACCGAGCCGTGCGAGAACAACAATGCGACCAGCGCGAACCAAACGATATGCGTCGCCGAAACGAACGCGCCGTAGCCGATGCGTTGCGCCATCGGCGTGGCCGGCTGCACCACTTGCAGGAACAGGCTGACCACGAACACGGTGCACTTGGGGTTGAGTGCGTTGGTCAGAAAACCGGTGCGCAGCGCGGCCCAGTCGGACATCGCCGCCACCGGCGCCTGGGCTTCGGCCGCCGCCGGTTCGCGCGAGCGCAGCATCTTCACCCCCAGATACAGCAGATACAGCGCGCCGACGATTTTCAGCGCCGCGTACAGCCGCAGCGATTGCTGGATCACCAGCCCCACGCCCAGCAACGTATAGGCCACATGCACCCACACCCCCAGGCCGATGCCGAGCGCGGTCAGCACGCCGGCACGGCGCGAGAGCAACAGGCTGTTGCGCGAGACCATCGCGAAGTCGGGGCCGGGGCTGAGCACGGCCAACACGGTGATGGTGAGTACGGCTATCGATTCGTGCATCCGCGGCGGGTCGGGTAGGGCGATATCGGGCTAAATTAGGCGGGGTTCTGTCAGGCCGCAAACGATGAAAGATCACCATCAGCATGAGCTGGACTCACGATACCGGCGCGCCGCGCTGCCCCCGCTCGGGGCGCTGCGCTGTTTTGAGGCCGCCGCGCGGCTGGGCAGCTTCACCCAGGCCGCGCGCGAACTGCATCTGACCCATGGCGCGGTCAGCCGCGCGGTGCGCTCGATCGAGGACGCCCTGGCGGTGGAACTGTTCGAGCGGCGCAGCCAGCGGGTGTTCCTGACCGCGGCGGGCGAGCGTCTGCGCGATGCGGCCGGCGCGGCGTTCGATGTGCTGGCGGCGGCCGTGCGCGAGTTGCGCGAACCGCCCGGCGCGCCGGCGCTGGTGCTGTCGTGCGAGCCGACCTTGCTGATGCGCTGGCTGATTCCGCGTCTGCCGGGGTTTCATGCGCGTCATCCTGGGATCGCGTTGCGGTTGGTCGCCGGAGGTGGGCCGGTCGAATTCGACGGCGTCGATCTGGCGATCCGCCGCGACGACTTCGACTGGGGCCGGCGCGTGCACGCGCAGCGCCTGTTCGAGGAACGGGTCGGGCCGGTGTGCAGCGCCGGTTATCGCCAACAACATCTGCAAGGGCAGGGGCGCGGCGCGCGCTGGGACGACGGCGCGGCGCTGTTGCACAGCGCGACCCGGCCCGGCGCCTGGGCCGATTGGTCGCGCGCGGCGCGCCGGCGCCTGCCCGCGGGGCAGAACCAGAGTTTCGAGCACTTCTATTTCAGCCTGCAGGCCGCGGTGGCGGGCGTCGGCGTGGCGATCGGGCCTTGGCAGTTGGTGCGCGACGATATCGACGCCGGGGTGTTGGTGGCGCCGATGGGATTTCTCGCCGACGGCAGCGCGTATCACCTGTTGTCGCCGCGGCCGATCCAGGCCGGATCGGTCGGCGCGCAATTGCTGGCGTGGCTGTGCGAGCAGGCCTGAAGGCGAGTCAGGCCTCGGCCGCAGCTTCCTCGGGCAGCTCCGCGCCGCCGCGGAAACTCGGCGGCAGTTCGCGCAAGCGGGCCACGTCGCGCAACGGCGGCGCGCCGAACAAGCGGCTGTATTCGCGGCTGAACTGCGACGGGCTGTCGTAGCCGACCGCATGGCCGGCGCTGGCCGCATCCATCGCCCGGCCCAGCATCAGCCCGCGCGCCCATTGCAGCCGCAACTGCTTCTGGTACTGCAGCGGGCTCATGCGGGTGACCGATTTGAAATGCGCATGCAGGGCCGAGGTGCTCATGCTCGCGTGCGCGGCCAGTTCGGCCATGTCGAAGGGTTCGCGGAAATGGCGCTTGATCCAGTCGATGGCGCGCACGACATGGCGCAGCCGGCTTTCGCCGTGGGCGATCTCGTGCAGACGCGAGGCTTGTTCGCCCTTCATCAGCCGGTACAGCAGTTCGCGCTCGACCAGTGGCGCGAGCATGGCGATATCGTCCGGGGTATCGAGCAAGGCCAAGAGCCGATTGGCCGCATCCAGCACATCGTCGCCGGCGTCGCTGAGCATCAGGCTCGGGCCGGGCGCGCCGCCGTTGGGTGCGGGCAGGCCCGATTCCAGCCACAGGCCGCTGAGCAGCGCCGGGTCCAGATCGATGCGCAGGCACAGATACGGCTGCTGCGCGCTGGCCTCGACGATCTGGCCGAGAATCGGCACGTCGACCGACACCACCAGATAGCGATTGCGGTCGTACTCGAAGATGCGGTCGCCCAGCATCACCCGCTTGCGGCCCTGGGCGACGATGCACACCGCCGGCCGGTGCAGTTCGTGGATGGCGTCGATCTCGCGGCTGGCGCGGATCAGCTGCACCCGCGGCAGGGCGGTCTGATGCAGCCCGTCGACGCCGGAGTTTCGATCAATCGCCTGGGCCAGGCGCTCGCTGGAGTTCATCGTGTCCGACCTTGCCGTGGGCGCCGAAGCCGGCAGTTTCAGCGGCGTTTCGGCGATAAGAGGATGGTTGCGATGATCCGCCGGAGCGCCGGCGCCGGCAAGCCGCAACCGGTCGGTTTGGAGAATCGTGCAAGAACCCGCGGCGATCGTTCTACCCCCGCCGGGGCCGGAATCCGCATCGTGTCGACCAGGCCGGACGACCCGCGTCCGCCATTCCACCCAGGAGTCCGAAATGAACGTTGCTTCCGCTACCCAAACCGGGGAATTGCAGGGCAAGACCGTACTGATCACCGGCGCCAGCAGCGGCATCGGCGAGGCCACCGCGAGGCTGTTGAGCGAACGCGGCGCGCGGGTGCTGATCGGCGCGCGCCGCGACGAGCGTCTGCGCGAGTTGAGCCAGGCGCTGAACGCCGCAGGCGGCGAGGTGCTTTATCGCCCGCTGGATGTCACCGACCCGGCCGACTTCGCCGCGTTCGTGGCCTACGCACAAGATCAGTTCGGCGCGATCGACGTGCTGGTCAACAACGCCGGGGTGATGCCGCTGTCGCCGCTGAAGGCGCTCAAGCTGGACGAATGGAACCGGATGATCGATGTCAACGTGCGCGGCGTGCTGCACGGAATCGCCGCGGTGCTGCCGTCGATGGAAGCGCAAGGACACGGCCAGGTGATCAACGTCGCGTCCTTGGGCGCGCACTACGTGGTGCCGACCGGCGCAGTGTACTGCGCGACCAAGTTCGCGGTGTGGGCGATTTCCGATGGCCTGCGTCAGGAAAGCGACAAAATCCGGGTCACCACGATTTCGCCGGGCGTGGTCGAGTCGGAACTGGCCGACAGCATCACCGATCCGGCCACGGCCGAGGGCATGAAGGAGTTCCGCCGCATCGCCATCGGGCCGGATGCGATCGCACGCGCCATCGCGTTCGCTATCGCTCAGCCGGCCGATGTGGATGTCAGCGAGGTGATCGTGCGGCCTACCGCCGGTTCGTTCTGAGCGTGAGCTTATGAACGAAGGCCCGCGCCGTTTTCGGCGCGGGCCTTCGTTTTTTGCACATCGACGCGGCCAACCGCAGCGCCGGGTAAGCAAGTGTCAACCGCCGCAGCCACCACAGCCGCCGCAACCACCACCACAGCCGCCTCCGCCTCCGTCGCCACCGCCGCCCCCATCTCCGCCGCCACCGCCGCTGCCCGCGTTGGCGGGCGGCGTGCGGACTTGGTGGTAGTCGGAGAGCGGCGTACCGATCAAGGCGGCGGGGCCGGCGAGGGCGACATAAGTCATCGCATCGTCCGAACCAGCCGATCGCCGCTGGCGAGCGCGGTACAGCTCCCAATGACCGGCGTGGCTGAGTTGTTCGTCGGGCATCGATTGCAGGCGGCTGAAGGTGAACAGCGCGCTCAACACCGTCAACGCGATCAACCATCCGACCGGGTGCTGTCCTTGCAGGCCGATGTAGATCTTGATCAAGCCGAACAGGGTCAGCGCCGCCCATGGAATCATCGACAGCAGGTTGGCGTTGTCGCGCTGTTCGTCGGTATTGATCAAGCCGGCGTCCTGCAACGGCCGGTCCATGCGTTCGTACCGCTGGCGCAAGGCTTCGACGACGCCGGACAAGGTGCGGCGGGTCGCGATCACCTCATCCAGCGTCTCGCGCAGAATCGGCGGCAGCGCTTGCCGTTGCTCCGGCGACAGCGGGCGCGCTTGCAGCCAGACCTGATCCTTGCTCCGCGCTTCGCGTGCGCGCTTGCGGTCGAATTCCAGGCTGACCGCATCGCGCGCAAGCAACTCGGCCACGATCGCGTCGGCGACGCGCTCCGCGCCGCCGGCCAGATACGCCAGCTCCCATGGATCGGCTTCGCGCGAACCGCGCTCGCCGCGATTGAGAGCGCGCTGTTGCAACCAATGGCTGATCCGCGAGGCGGCGAACATCAAGGTCGCGAACCACAGCAAGAACACGGGGCCGCGCCAGTGCAGCGGGTTGAGCTGTTCGGCGTAAGTGGCGATCAGCAGGTAGGCGATCGCCGCGGTTACGATCATCCGCATCGTCCACGGCGAACCCAGCGAAGGCTCGCGGCCGGCGTCCATCGCGACGGCGGGTTGGATCGGCGCGGTCTGCGCAGGCCGCGGCGGCGGCCACAACGGCTGCGGCGGCGGGCCGAAGTAGCGCTGGTAGCTGCGCACGGTATCGGCGTATTGGCGCTGATAGCGCTGCGCCTCGCCGACGCCGCCGCGCGAGGGGATGTGATGCAGCCACTGGCGCAGCACATGCCGGCAGAAGCTCACGTAGCGGCGGGTGTCGGTGATGTGCGCGTGCCAGACCTCATCGACCGCTGGGCTGGGGGTGACCGGGTGTCCGGCGCTGACCGCGAGAAAGCAAAAGCGCAGATACTCCGCGATCGCGGCCTGCGCATCGGTGGCGCTCCACTGCGCCTGGGTGGCCACCCGCAGCACGAATTCGTCGCTGCCGGTCGGGTCGAAGCGGTATTCGCTCAAGCGTTGCCACAGTTGCCGCTGGGTCGTGGTCCATTCGGCGGCGTCCATCGCCGCGGTGTTCGGATCGCTCATGACAATCCTCCGCAAGTCCATCCGTTGAACCGCTGTGCCTTCGCTGGCGCGGGCTAGAACCGTTACCGCCGTACCAGCTTGGCCGGCAAACTACGCGTGCGCCGGACGCGGCGAAATAGCTCGATCGGGTTAGTCCGATGGGCGCGGAGGCAGCGAAAATTTAACGGTGCAATCGCGTTATCCGGATGGATGCGATGAGATCGCGCCGGCGGATGCGGCGCATTTCAGGTTTCAATCGCGGCGCGCCGACGGATCGATCAGCGATGTTCGAACGCTCGCGGCGACGAAGCGAGCGATGGCGGCAAGTTGCCGCTTGGGCCTGCGATAGTCGCGCGGCCCGCGAACGCAGGCCGCGCGCGTTGATCAACGTTCGCCGAACAGCGCGTTGATCTTCGAATAGTCCATCGCCTCGGCGCTGAGCGGTTGCGACAGGCCGTCGCTGAGAAAACCCGAAGCCAGCGCGGCGGTGCGGGCGAACACCGAGGCCGAGATGTCCGAGCCCGCGCTGAGCCGGCGCACGCCCCAATTCTGCAACTCCGACGCCGCCGGCAAGGCGGGGCGGGCGAGCAGATTCAGCGGCAGCCCGGCGCCGGCGGCGATGGCGCGCACCGAGTCCGGATCGGTCAGCCCCGGCACGAACAAGCCGTCCGCGCCGGCGGCGCGATAACGCGCGGCTCGGGCCAGGGTTTCTTCTACGCGCTGCGGCTCCGGCACCAGGCCGCGCAGATACACGTCGGTGCGGGCATTGAGGAACAAGTTCACGCCCAGCCGCGCGCTGGCGCGCTTGATGTGTTCGATCTTCGCGCACAGCAGATCCGGGTCGGAACCGCCGTCTTCCAGATTGATGCCGACCGCGCCGACGTCGATCAAGCCGGACACGGTTTCGGCGACCGCGGCCGGATCGTCGGAATAGCCGCCTTCGGCATCGACGGTCAGCGGCACCCGGATCGCCCGCGCGATGTCGGCGACGGTGGCGACCAGGCGGCGTACCGGCAGCAGGTCGCCGTCGGGATAACCGTGCGACCAGGCCACCCCGGCGCTGGTGGTGGCCACGGCCGCCGCGCCCAGGCTTTCGATCAGCCGCGCGCTGCCGGCGTCCCAGGCGTTGGCGAGCAGCAACAGTCCGTCGCGGTGCAGTTCGTGGAAACGGGTGGCCAGATCGGTCTGACGATTCATCGTGGGGCTCACGGGCGGGAAGGCGAGCAGGATGCCACGCCCCCACCGGTCCGACTCGCCGTTTTCGGCCATCCACGCGCGCCCGCGGCGGCGGCCGGGGGCGTCGCCGCGGCCGGGGTTCGGGCGGGATCGCGGTGCGCGTTCGCCGGCCGGCCCCAGCGCCTGGATCGGATTGTCCCGATTGCCGCCAAAGCGACATTCGACGCCGTTTTCCGGCCATTCGCACGGCCGGTCGGATCGGCGCCGCATGGCTGGGTTACCATTGATTCGCGCCCGCGGTAGCAATTGAGCGTGGTCGTTGCCGAAGTTGTGACCCAGTTCCAGGGTTGCGCCGGCAGTTGCTATCGGTGCGCGTCTTTTCACCGACGTCGATCCGGAGTTTTTGCGGCTTCGGGGCGTCGCTGTTGAGTCAAAGAATTTCGGCGCCTTGCACGGTTGTGGAGCGCCGCGTAGCCTCGCTTGCGTAGGCCGAATGTAGTTTTGGGGACGTTATGACCATCCGTGTATTCATCGTGGACGACCACGCGTTGGTGCGCACGGGTATGCGCATGATTTTGTCCGCGGAAACGGATATCGAAGTGCTCGGCGACGTCGAGAGCGGCGAGGAAGCCTTGCCGCTGGTGCGCAAGCTCAAGCCCGATGTGGTGCTGTGCGATCTGCATCTGCCCGGCGTAAGCGGGTTGGAAGTGACCGAGCGCATCGTCAAGGGCGATCACGGCACCCGCGTCATCATCGTCTCGGTGCTCGAAGACGGGCCGATGCCCAAGCGTCTGCTCGAAGCCGGCGCGTCGGGTTATGTCGGCAAGGGCGGCGACGCCAGCGAACTGTTGCGCGCGATCCGCGACGTGGCGCGCGGCAAACGCTATCTGGCCAGCAACATCGCCCAGAACCTGGCCTTGTCCAATCTCGACGGCGGCGCCTCGCCGTTCGATGAGTTGTCCTCGCGCGAACTGGAAATCGCCTTGCTGCTGGTGCAGGGCTTCCGCCAGGAAGAAATCGCCAAGCGCCTGAGCCTGAGCGCCAAGACCGTCAACACCCACAAGACCCGCTTGTTCGAGAAGCTGACCATCACCGACAGCATCGCGCTGGCGCGTCTGGCGGCGCAGTACGGGCTGGCCGATCCGGCGCATTCGCTCTGAGTCCGAGCGTTTGAACGAGCGCGGGTAAGCGCCGCGCGGTCGCTTCGATTCCCGCTCCGCGCAAACAAAAAACCGGCCGCTTTCGCGGCCGGTTTTTTTATTCGCCGACGACCGATCGCAGCGCGACCGGTCGTTTTGCCTGGATCAGGCGCGGCGTTCGTCCGAACCGCCGTCCTGGTCGCCTTCGCCGTCCTGCGCGGCTGCGCTGGCGGCGTCGCTGCGGACCGGTTCGGCCGGGTGCGGCAGGGTGTCGAACAGGCCGGCGGTGCGCGGGGTCAGCGGAGCGGCGGGCTCGACCGATTCGGCCTCGGCGCTGCTGGCGACCTGCGCGGGCGCGAACTCCGCCGGAGTCGGCGCGGCGACCGCCACGGCGGCGGCTTCGACCGGCAGGCCGATCGAGGCTTCCACGGCCGGCGAGGGCGCGGCGACCTGAGCGGCCGCGGCTTCGCTGCGGCCGAAGTCTTGCGTGCCGGCAACGGTCACGACCGGCTCGACGATTTCCTGCTCGACCACTTCGGCCGTCACAACCTGGGTTTCGACCACAGTGCTTTCGACGACCGCGCTTTCGACTACGGCCGTCTCGACCGAAGTCGCCGTCGCCGATTCCGGCGCGGCTACAGCGGCTGCTTCAACCCGCGCCGGAGCCGGATCGATAGCCGCGGCAATGGCTTCGACGGCGGCGATGGCCGGCTGCACCGGTTCGATCGCCTTGACGGCGGTCTCCACCGGCGCGGTTTCCGCCGGAGTCGCAGCGCCGGCGCCGAACGACAGGTTCGGCTTGGCGAAGCTGCTTTCCGGCGCTTGGAACGAGACTGCCGCGGCCGGTTCGCTGCGCGCCGGTTCGGCATGCGCGGGTTCGGCCTGCTTGGCTTCGGCCGGAGCCGCTTCGGCCTTGGCCGGAGCGACGTCGGCGCTGGGCTTGGCCGGTTCGCCGAACTGCGCGAACGACGGCTTGGCGCCAGTGTCGGCCTGCGCCGACGGCACGAAGGTGCTGGCCGCGGTGGCGACGACGGCGGCCGCGGCCACCGGCGTTGCGACTGCAGGCGTTACGACCGCAGGCGCCGCCGGCTTGGCGTCGTCGTCGAAATCGAACTCCGGCTGCGAGCGGTTCGCGGCGGCCGGAGCCGGGGCGGGTTCGGCGCCGGCTTCGTCTTCGTCGTCGAAACCGTTCTCGTCGGTGCTCTGGCCTTCGCCCAGGGCGCCGGCCTCGCCGTTGCCGCGACGGCGGCGACGGCCACCGCGACGGCCGCGACGGCGACGTCCGCCGCCTTCGCCCGCGCCTTCACCGGACTGATCGGCATCGCCTTCGCGCGCTTCGGCGGTACCGGCGGCGACGGTTTCGGCGACGGCCGCTTCGGTCGCCAGCTTGGGCTCATCGGCGGTTACCGGCGCAGCGATCGGCGCAGCGGCGTTGGCCGCAGCAGCCGCGACCGGCACCGCGGCGGCGACCACGACCTCGGCGGCAGTAGCAGCGGCAGCGGCGTCCTGACGCTGCGGCTTGGGCTCGCGCGGCGGACGCTGCGTCTGCGCGGCGTTGCCCTGCGCGTTGCGTTCTTCGTTCTGCGCCTTGGGCTGCGCGGCCTGATTGGCTTGCGCGTTCTGCTGCGGGTTCTGCTGGTTCTGCTGCTTGGGCTGATTCTGCTGCTTCGGCTGCTGCTGTTGTTGCTGCTGCGGCTGCTTCTGCTTGGGCTGCTGGTTCTGCGCGTTCTGCTGCGCCGATTGCGGCTGCTGTTGCTGCTGCGGTTGCTTGTCGCGACGACCCTGCTGGTCCTGGCGCGCTTCGTCGCGACGGCCGCCATCGCGTCCGCCCTTGCCGTTGTTGCGCTCGTTGCCGCGGCGCTGACCGTTGTTGCGGTCGTTGCGCTCATTGCGGCCGCCACGGCCGTCCTGGTTGCGGCCCGACTGGGCGTTGGCCGATTCCGCCGCGGCCGGCGCCGGCTGCGGGGCGCCGCGGAAGAAGCGCAGGATGCGTTCGACCAGGCCGACCGAGTGGGTCGGGGCGGCGACGGGGGCCGGCGCGGGAGCGGGGGCTGCTGCCACCGCCACGGAGGCTTCGCGGGGTTCCCGCAGCGGGGCGGGCTGGAGCGGTTTGACGTTGGTGACCGCCGGCGCATCCGGAATATTCAGATGGGCCTTGGTCAGCGCATGCACCGGCAGCTTGCGCTGGGTGCCGCGCTGGTAGCTGGGCTTGCTGGTTTCTTCGCCCAGTTCGTTCTCGCGCACCCGGGTGACTTCGTAGTGCGGCGTTTCCAGTTGCTCGTCGGCGACGATCACGATCGGCGAATCGTGGCGCTGCTCGATCTCGGTCAGCGCGCGGCGCTTTTCGTTGAGCAGGAAGTTGGCGATCTCGGTCGGCGCCTGCACCAGCACCTGGCCGGTGTTTTCCTTCATCGCGTGCTCTTCGGCCACGCGCAGGATCGACAGCGACAGCGATTCGACGCTGCGCATGCGGCCGTGGCCGTCGCAGCGCGGGCACACCAGCTGGCTGGACTCGCCCAGCGACGGGCGCAGGCGCTGGCGGCTGAGTTCGAGCAGGCCGAAACGCGAGATCCGGCCGATCTGGACCCGCGCGCGGTCCTGCTTGAGCGCGTTCTGCAGCTTGTTCTCGACCTCGCGCTGATGGCGGTTGGACGACATGTCGATGAAGTCGATCACCACCAGGCCGCCGAGGTCGCGCAGGCGCATCTGGCGGGCCACTTCCTCGGCCGCTTCCAGGTTGGTGTTGAACGCGGTTTCCTCGATGTCGCCGCCCTTGGTGGCGCGGGCCGAGTTGACGTCGATCGCGGTCAGCGCTTCGGTCTGGTCGATGACCAGGGCGCCGCCGGAGGGCAGGCGCACGGTGCGCTCATAGGCGTTTTCGATCTGCGATTCGATCTGGAAACGGTTGAACAGCGGGGTCTCGTCGGCGTACTTCTTCAGCTTGCGCAGGTTGTGCGGCATCACCTGCTCGACGAACTCGCGCGCTTCGGCGTACATCTCGTCGGTATCGACCAGGATCTCGCCGATGTCCGGACGCATGTAGTCGCGCAGGGCGCGGATGATCAGGCGCGATTCCTGGTAGATCAGGAACGGGGCCGGCTTCTTCAGCGCCTCGTCGGTGATCGCCTTCCACACGCTGACCAGGTAATCCAGGTCCCACTGCAGCTCTTCGGCGTCGCGGCCGACGCCGGCGGTGCGGATGATCACGCCCATGTCGTCGGGGATGTTGAGCTTGTCCATCGCCTCCTTGAGGGCGGCGCGGTCGTCGCCCTCGATCCGGCGCGAGACGCCGCCGGCGGTGGGCGAGTTGGGCATCAGCACCATGTAGCGGCCGGCCAGCGAGATGAAGCTGGTCAGGGCGGCGCCCTTGTTGCCGCGTTCTTCCTTGTCGACCTGGACCACGATTTCCTGGCCTTCGCGCAACAGCTCGCGCAGGCCGGCCTTGTTGTGGTCGACGCCGGGCTGGAAATAGTCGCGGGAGATTTCCTTCAGCGGCAGGAAGCCGTGGCGGTCGGCGCCGTAATCGACGAAGGCCGCTTCCAGGGAAGGCTCGAGCCGGGTGATGCGGCCCTTGTAGATGTTGGACTTCTTTTGTTCCTTGGACGGCTGTTCGATGTCGATGTCGTACAGGTTTTGGCCGTCGACGATAGCGACCCGCAGTTCTTCCGCCTGCGTCGCGTTGATCAGCATGCGCTTCATTGTTGCGTTCCTCGCGCGCTCTACCGCGCGGAACGCCATGGCGTTTCGCAATCTGGGAACACAGGCGCCACCGTCGCGAACGTCGGCCGCAACGAATGCGGGCCGCCCGCGCGCCGGCGAGGCCTCCACTACCAGCGCTACATCACCACGGCACGCCGCGGGAGCGCTTCTTACTCATTCCAAAACTTTCGGGCCGGCGACGCGAACGTCGCACGGGGCGGGGCGGCGACGGTTTCGGACCGGCTCAATCGAGCGTCAGGCCCTGGCGTCGCACTGGTGTCCATCGCGATGGTTTGACCCATCGGGCGAAGGCCGGTTCCGCCGGTCCGTCGCTGCTAACATGGCTACCCCGTGGGCAGTGGTTAGACGCGGACCGGAATCGCGGGAGGGGCTTTCGGCCCCGTACCGGGCCGCACGCTTGTCAGGCGTTATGGCTGGTACAACTCCCTGCGAAATCAAAACCTTATCTCGCGTCGCGAGTGTAACAGATAACACTACGGGATGACCCAGTCAGCAAACTCCGGCAATGCCGGCGCGCGCCTCGTGCGCGTGCCCGAGGACCGCGACGGCCAGCGGCTCGACAATTTCCTCCTCGGCCAGCTCAAGGGCGCGCCCAGGTCGTTGATCTATAAGCTCGTGCGTTCGGGCCAGGTGCGCGTGAACGGCGGCCGGGCCAAGGCCGAGCGCAAGCTCGAGGCCGGCGATGAGGTGCGGATTCCGCCGGTTCGTCTCACCGAGGCCGGCGACAAGCCGACCCCGCCGAAGGGGTTCATGGACGCGCTGGACGCGGCGATCGTGTTCGAGGACGCGCGCCTGCTGGCCCTCAACAAGCCCTCCGGCGTGGCCAGCCACGGCGGCAGCGGGATCAGCTTCGGCGCGATCGAGACCCTGCGCGCGCTGCGTCCGAACCAGACCCTGGAACTGGTGCACCGGCTCGACCGCGACACCTCCGGGCTGCTGATCGTGGCCAAGAAGCGTTCGGCCCTGACCGAGATGCAGGCGCTGATGCGCGAGGACCGCGCCGTCACCGGCGGAGGTATCGCCAAACGCTACCTGGCGCTGTTGACCGGGCGGATGCCGGACGGGGTGATGAGCGTGGACGCGCCGCTGCATATCGGCCTGCGCCAGGGCGGCGAGCGGCATGTGCAGGTGCACCGCGACGGCAAGGAGTCGCTGAGCCACTTCAAGGTGCTCGAACGCAAGGGCGGGCAGTCGTATTGCGAGGTCCGGATCGAAACCGGCCGCACCCATCAGATCCGCGTGCATGCCCAGCACATCGGCCATCCGGTCGCCGGCGACGACAAATACGGCGAGGCCGAGGTCAACAAAAAGCTGCGCGACCAGTTCGGCCTGCGCCGGCTGTTCCTGCACGCCTCGACCCTGGAATTCGCGCTCGACGGCGGACGCGAGCCGTATCTGCTCAATGCGCCGCTGGCGCCGGAGCTGATCGAAGTGCTGGACCGGCTGGGCTGAGCCTCGCCGGGCGAGGGATCAGTCGATCTTGAAGCGCGCCGGCGCGATCGGGCGGCCGTCGATCGCGATGTCCAGCCGGTAGCTGCCGGCGACCGTTCCGGCCGGCAGCAGGAAGCGCGACTGCTGGCGCGTCCTGGACGGGCGCAGGCTGCGGCGTTCTTCGCGAATCGATGCTCCGGCCTGGCCGTTGGCGGCTACGGACCGCCAGTTCGCCACCACCAAAGTCGGAACCAGGGCGTATTGGGCGAGCTGGGCCTCGATCGGGTCGCTGGAGGCGAACTGTGCGCTGGCCTTGTCGCTGCCGAGCTTGCGCAACTCGATGCTCGGCGCGCAGTACTCGGGCGGCGTCGCGGGCAGGACGAAGTCCACCGGCACTCGCAGTCTCGATGCGACCGGCGAGCCGCCGCGGATTTCAGGATCGAAGCGCCAATGGCGGGTGGCTTCGAGTGCGGCGCGGTCGAGCAAGGGCTCGCGGCTGCTGCGTTCGATCCGCTTGTCGAAGAGTGTGCCTTCGGAGTCCAGGCTCAAGACCATCACGACGGTGCCGTGGATGCCCGCGCAGACGGCCGATGGCGGGTATTTCGGCAGCCCGTTGTTGTAAGCCTTCGATGGCCTGTCGCGCTTGTGCGGCTTGATAGCGGGCGGGCGGCGCGGCGACGGCGGCAACAGGTCCGAGCCGCTGGTAGGTTCCAGCGCCGGAGGTTCGGTCTGGCCGTAAACCTCCGGGGCGCCCGCGAAAGCAGCCGGCAACAGCAGCGACACGGCGCTCATGCGGCGGAAATTCGACATCCCGGACGACTCCCCTCGAGCCGGTTAGCGAATGCGGCGGTTGTCGGCTTAGCCCGGTCCGCAATGCTCGGGGCGTTCGGCCGGCGGATGGAAGGTCACCGGCACCTGGATATCGGTGGCCACCGGCTTGCCGTTGCGGGTCGCCGCTTCGAAGCGCCAGCGCTGCACGCCCTTGACCGCGGCGTTGTCCAATGCCGGGGTCTTGCTGCTGGTCAGCACGTTGGCCTTGGTCGGTTTGCCTTCCGGGCCGACGGTGAGTTGCAGCACCACCTTGCCGCCGATCTGGTCGCAGCCGATTTCCTGCGGATACTCCGGCGGCGGCGTGTCGACCGCGCGCAGCGGGGTCGAGGGGATCACCGGTTCGTCGGCCGGGCGCGGGCCGCAGCCGGCGAGCGTCGCCGCGATCAATCCGGCGGCCAGCGCCGTCGGCAGGCGCAACGATGCGGAGACGGGATTACGGCCACTGGATGCGTTCATGGTGATCAACCTGTCAGGGCTTCGGCCTTGGCCGCGCAGATGAAGTCGTTCTCGCTCAGACCGCCGACGTCGTGGGTGGAGTAACGCACCACGCAGCGGTCGTAGTGAACGCCTAGGTCGGGATGATGATCCTCGCGATGGGCCATGAAGGCCAGTGCGTTCACGAACGCCATCGTCCGGTAGTAGTCGTCGAAGCGGAAGGTCTTGGTCAGGGCGTGGCCGTCCTCGGCCAGTTCCCAGCCCGGCACTTCCGGCAGCAGCTCGCGCACGCGCGCTTCGCTGAGACGGTGTTCGCTGCCGCGCAGGGCCGCGCAATGGGCTTGCGAGAGGGGGATCAGATCGTTCATGCGGGTACTCCTGGCGGCCCGGCGTGGCGGCCGCGGCGTTGCGTCGGCGCCGGCGGCCGATTCCATGAACGGAATCGTATCGCCGACGGTCGTAGGATGCATGCGCGACATAAGGCCGCGCCGACCCCGGTAGAATAGCCCGATGATCAACATCTCTGAATCCGCCCAGGCGCACTTCCGCAAACTGCTCGAACGCGAGGCCCTGCCGGGGCTCGGCGTGCGGCTGTCGGCGGTGCACGCGGGCACGCCGCGCGCCGACGTGCGCCTGGAGTTCGCCGAGCCGGCGGATCTGGCCGGCGACGAGTGGGCGGTGGACTGCGAAGGCTTCACCTTGTGGTTGAACGCCGACAGCGTGCAATACCTGGACGGCGCCGAGATCGACTACGAGCACAAGGCCACCGGCGGCCAGCTGCAGATCCGCGCGCCCAAGATCAAGGGCGAGGCGCCGGCCGATTCGGCCTCGCTGGTCGAACGCGTGCGCTGGGTGGTCGAGCACGAGGTCAATCCGCAACTGGCCCAGCATCGCGGCAGCGTCTCGGTCCAGGAAGTCACCGCCGACGGCGTGGTGGTGCTGCGCTTCGGCGGCGGCTGCCACGGCTGCGGCATGGCCGATGTGACCCTCAAGCAGGGCATCGAAACCACGTTGATGAGCAAGGTGCCCGGGGTGACCGCGGTGCGCGACGCCACCGATCACGACACCGGCAACGCGCCGTACATGCCGCGCGATACCGCGGCCTGATTCGGGCGCGGCGCAGCCCATGCCCACCGCCGCATCGATCATCGAGGCCCTGCAGCGACGCTTGCGGCTCTCGCTGCGACGCGACTCGCTCACGCCCGGCCAGTTTCCGCCGGGCTGGCAATCGTGGCTGGACGCGATGAGCGGGCAGGTCGGTGCGGTCACCGGCGCCACCTCCGAGGCGATGGTCGCCGCGCTGGCGCAACGCCCGTTGACCTCGCCGCCGCCGCGCGCGCGCTCGTTGAGCCGCTGGCAGGCGTTCGCCACCTTGTGGCGCCAGCAATGGACGCCGCCGGAGCGCGAGGAACGCGGCCTGCGCTGGGCCGCCGGCATCGTTTCGCTGCTGTGGCATATCCTGTTCGGCGGCTTGCTGATCTGGCTGATGTATCTGCAGTTCTTCGCCACCCGGCCGCCGCCGCAGGGCGAAAACGTCACCATGATCGAGTACATCGGCCGGGGCACGCCGAAGGAACCCGGTGGCGGTCAGCAACAGCCCAGCGATCAGCCGCAGACCGAACCGGCCCCGCGCACCGCCGAAGCTTCGCCGCAACCGGCGCCGCCGCAGGCCGCGTCGACGCCGCCGCAGGTGTCGGTCGCCGCGCCGCCCGCGCCTGAGTTGCAGGCGCCGCTGCCCGAGGTCGCGCAGCGCGACGTGCCCGAGCCGCAAATTCCGCCGCCGACGGTCGAGCAACCGGTGATGGTGAGCAAGGCGGTGCCCGATTCGCCGCAGATTTTCGTGTTGCCGCCGACCCGCAAGCGCGTCGACGACAGCTTGCGGGTGCCGCAGATCGAATCGGCCGCGCAGCCGCTGCGGACCGTCGACGTGCCCGCGCCGGTGCAGCCGCCTTCGCGCGAACTGCCGCAGCGCGAGATCGCGATGCCGACCGTGTCGGCGCAGCAGCGCGAGGTGGCGGTGCGCGAGATTCCGGCGCCGTTGCCGCAATTGCCGGTGCGCGAATTGCCGACCCGGCCGATCGAAACGCCGCAACTGCGCAGCGCCACCCCGCAGGTGCGCGTGGCCGAAATTCCAACGCCTTCGGTTCCGGCGCCGGCACCCGCCACCACACCAGCGCCCGCCACCGCGCCCGCGACTGCGCCTGCCGCTCAGCCCA
>NZ_JBAMDI010000102.1:0-41135 GCF_036961695.1 Pseudomonas sp. CGJS7
CACCCCGCCCACCGCCGAGAACGACCAGTGACCCGCATTCGCCACCAATGGGTGCTGCCGGTCAGTCTGCTCGCCGCGCTGGCGCTGAGCCTGCTGCCGATGCCGCAGGTGCTGCTGCCGCTGCGCCCGTACTGGCTCGGCCTGGTGCTGGCGTATTGGGTGATCGAAGACCCAGACCGCGTCGGCCTGGGCTTCGCCTTCATCGTCGGCTTGTGCGGCGACCTGGTCTCCGACGGCCTGCTCGGCGAACAAGCGCTGCGGCTGGTGGTGATGGCCTTCATCCTGCAACGCTTCCGCGCGCGGCTGCGGTTCTTCCCGCTGTCGCAGCAAGCATTGGCGGTCGGCGGCCTGATGCTCAACGACCGCATCGTCACCGCCGCCGTGCACATGGTGCTGCGCGAGCCTTCGCTGCCGTCGGCCTACTGGCTCTCGCCGCTGACCGGCATGGCGCTGTGGCCGCTGATCTTCCTGCTGCTCGACGGGCTGCGCTTGGGCAGCTGGCGGAAACGCTGACATGGGCCCGCGCCGCCGCCTGCTGCACAGCAAACGGGTGTTGAAGAACACCGCGGCCGAAGCCGACCAATTCCGCTTCCGCGCCGCCATCGCCTTCGCCTGCGTGCTGATCGGCGTGATCGGCCTGGGCCTGTGGTACTTCCGCCTGCAAGTGTGGGAGCACGACGACTACGCGATGCGTTCGGAACAGAACCGGGTCAAACTGCGCCCGGTGGTGCCTGGCCGCGGCCTGATCTACGACCGCCAGGGCCGCATCCTGGCCGACAACGTCCCCGCGTTCCGGATCGAAGTCACCCCCACCGAAGCCGGCGACAGCGAAAAATGGTTGCCGCAGCTGGCCAAGGTGATCGCGCTGACGCCCGAGGACATCGCCCGCTTCGAATCCGAGCGCAAAGCTACCCGCGGCTTCAAACCGATCGTGCTCAAGCTGCGGGTGAGCGACGCCGAAGTCGCCGCGTTCGCGGTCGACCGCTGGCGCTTCCCCGGCGTGGAACTGGTCTCCTACCTCAACCGCCGCTATCCCTACGGCGAACTGTTCGCCCACGTGATCGGCTACGTCGGCCGCATCGACACCAAAGACCAAGAGACGATGGGCCGCAACGGCGTGCTCACCCACACCGGCAAGACCGGCCTGGAGCGCTCCTACGAAGACCAGTTGCGCGGCCAGATCGGTTACGAGCAAATCGAAACCAACGTCGACGGCCGCCCGATCCGCCAGGTCGGCCACGTCCCGGCCAAACCCGGCGCCGACCTGCGCCTGAGCATCGACCTGGACCTGCAACGCGCCATGGTCACCGCCTTCGGCGACATGGACGGCTCGGCGGTGGCGGTGGACCCGCGCACCGGCGAAGTGCTGGGCATGGTCAGCCTGCCCAGCTACGACAGCAACCTGTTCGTCAACGGCATCTCCAGCGCCAACTACAAAGCGCTCAACGACGACCCCTCGCGCCCGCAGTTCAACCGCAACGTCCTCGGCGGCGGCCCGCCGGGTTCGACCATGAAACCGTTCATGGCTCTGGCCGGCCTGGACAGCGGCGCGCGCCGCGCCGAAGACAAAACCCTGTCGACCGGTGAGTTCCACATCGCCGGACAGAAACGCGGCTACCGCGACTCGCATGGCGGCGGCCATGGCTGGGTCGACCTGCGCGAATCCATCGCCCAATCGGTCAACACCTACTACTACAAGCTCGCGCTCGACATGGGCATCGACAAAGTCGATACCTACATGACCCGTTACGGCTTCGGCCAGAAAACCGGCATCGACCTGCTCGGCGAAAACGTCGGCATCCTGCCGTCGCCGGCGTGGAAGGCCAAGCGCAACAAGAAAGAAGGCTGGTACCCGGGCGAAACCGTCATCGCCGGCATCGGCCAGGGCTATTGGGTGGTGACCGCGCTGCAACTCGCGCGCGGCACCGCCGCCATCGCCGACGGCGGCAGGCTGCGGCAACTGCATCTGGTCCGCGAAATCCGCACCGGCTACGAATCGCCGTGGGTGCCCAAGGTGTTGCAGCCGACCACGCTCATCACCGACAACCCCGGCCACCTGCAAGCCGTGCACGAAGGCATGGAATCGACCATCCACGGCGGCCGCGGCACTGCGCGGATCATGGCGCGCGGCGCGCCGTACCGCATGGCCGGCAAGACCGGCACCGCGCAGAAAGTCAGCCGCAAAGGCAACGTCAGCATGAATCCGCATTCGCTGCCGTTCCACCTGCGCCACCAGGCCTTGTTCGTCGGCTACGCGCCCGCCGAAAACCCGACCATCGCCGTGGCGGTGGTGGTGGAACACGGCGGCTACGGCGGCAGCACCGCCGCGCCGATCGCGCGCAAGATCTTCGACGCGTGGCTGCTCGGCAAAATGCCCGAACCCGAACCGGCCAAACCCGGCCAAGGCCCGGCCGTGGCACCGCTGGCCGCCACGCCTAACGCGACGCCTGCCGGCGCCACCGCCGCCACGCCCGAAGCCGCCGCGCAAGACGCCGCGCGTCCCGTGCCGGTGCCGGTCAACGGCGCATGGGCCGCGTCGGTGGCTGCGGTCAACGCACGCGTCGCCGCCCAGCCCGGCCACACCCCGCAAATTCTGCAGCGCCCGGAAATGCGTCGCCCCGCGTGGCCCGGCTACACGCCCGAAGACGACACTCGCGATCCGCCGGCCCGCAACGACGACGCCCTGATCGAACCCGACGTCGACCCCGAACCCGAACAAGACGCCGTCCCCTCGACGGAGCCGCGTCGATGAAAGTGATTCTGCGCTACCTGTGGGACATGAGCCTGCGCTTCACCCGCACGCTCGACCTGATGATGCTCGCCGCCTTGCTCGCGCTGATGGCCATCGGCCTGGCCGTGCTCTACAGCGCCGGCGAACACTCCACCCGCATGGTCTTCGCCCAGGGCTCGCGCTTCGCCGTCGGCCTGGCCGCGATGTGGGGCCTGTCGCGCATGTCGATGCCGCAACTGCGCAACTGGACCCCGGTGATCTACGCCGTCTCGTTGGTCCCGCTGCTGCTGGTGCTGCTGATCGGCACCGGCAAACACGGCCGCCACTGGATCGACCTGAAAGTCTTCTACTTCCAGCCGGCGGAGCTGCTGAAACTCAGCCTGCCGATGATGGTGGCCTGGTACCTCAACCGCCAGCAACTGCCGCCCAAGTTCAGCACCGTGCTGATCGCCGGCGTGCTGATCGGCGTACCGACCGTACTGATCCTGCTGCAACCCGACTTCGGCACCGCGATGCTGGTCGGCATCAGCGGCGCGTTTGCGCTGTACCTGGCCGGGTTGTCGTGGTGGTGGTTCGTCGCCGCGTTCGGCGCTGTGTCCGCGATCGCGCCGGTTGCGTGGTTCTGGTTGCTGCGGCCGTATCAGAAGGATCGGATTTTGACCTTCTTGAACCCGGAGACCGATCCGCTGGGGACTGGGTGGAACATCATTCAGTCGAAGATTGCGATTGGCGCGGGCGGGATGACCGGCAAGGGGTGGCTGCAGGGGTCGCAGTCGCATTTGAACTACCTGCCCGAACACACCACCGACTTCATCTTTGCGGTGCTTAGCGAAGAGTTCGGGTGGGTGGGTGTTGTTACCGTGCTGGCCCTGTACCTGTTCGTTGTTGGGCGGTGCTTGTGGATTGCGGCCGATGCGCGTGATGGCTACTCGCGTTTGATCGCTGGCGCGTTGGGGCTTGCGTTCTTCGTCTACGTCATCGTCAACGGAGGCATGATTTCTGGCCTGCTGCCGGTGGTCGGCGTGCCGATGCCGCTGCTGAGTTACGGCGGCACCTCGGCTGTTTCGTTGCTTGCCGGCTTGGGCGTGGTGATGGCGGTTCGCGCCCACAAACCCGTACACGGCGGCCGCTGACTGCGCCGCCTCGGCCGCTCCCTGTAGGAGCGGCGCGAGCCGCGACCGCGAAGCCGCAACTACGCCGTAACTCGCATCAAAGTTCCGCACAGCCAAAACCTATGCTCCGAATATGGATATCCGATGAGCACAACCCAGCCCGAACCCAACGACGCCCGATCCCAGTGGCCCGCCCGCTCATTGGCAACCCGATTCGCCGTCGCCTTAGTGGCTTTCCTTTCCTTTGGCCCGCTCATGACCGGCCTGGGGCTGCTGTTCGGCTTCTTGCCGAAGCAGTTTCCCGCCATTCAAAACCTGTACGCCGCCGGCGCCATGGCGCAATCGGTGTGGGTTGGCGCGGGAGTACTGGGGATTATGGCGATCGTTGCCTTGTTGCGATCGCCCCGGATTGCGATCGCCATGTGCATGGCGTTCGCTACTGCTCATGTCTTTGGCAGTTTGTGGGCGTGGGGCCAGTTTACCTTCGGTGCTTGGGCTGCGATTGCAGCGGTGCCGCTGTCTATAGTGGCGGGAGTTGTCGAGGCGCGTAGGGCGAACTCGGCGTAAGAAAGGCTTCAGGGTTAGGTGCCGTCACTCGTGACGCCGAAGCAAAACTTCGTCGCGCCCCGGGGCACTGGCAAGTGTCAGCCACGAACCGGCAACAACGCCGTACCTCGATCCATCTTCAGCAAGGAATCACGCCATGGGCTGCGACATAGACCTGTATGCGGAGTGCAGGGACAGCGAAGGCAAGTTCCGAGTCATGCCCGCGCCGAGCACGCTGCAGCAGCGCAACTACTGGCGCTACAGCTTCCTCGCCGGTGCCCGCAACTCGTTCAATATCGTTCCCATCAGCGAACCGCGTGGTCTGCCCGACGACGTCAGCGGCAAGATCGCAGACGAATCCGAGCGCCAGGAAGGCGATGCGCTGATGCATTCCTGGCTGACCCTGGAAGAACTGATTGCGTTCGACTACGACGCGCCACTACGGTTCAAGCAAGGCGGGCGAGGCGAGAACTGCACCGAAGCGACCTACCGAGAGTTTCTGGATGAGCACTTTGTGGAAGACATGCGCGAACTGCAGACACTGGGCGCTGAGCGTATCGTTTTCTGGTTTGTAGGCTGAGCTACCCAAATCCCCTGTAGGAGCGGCGCGAGCCGCGACCGCGAACCCGCAACGACGACGCAACCCCAAACGCCCACTGTAAGGACCCCGCCATGGGCTGCGACATCCACATCTACCTCGAACGCCGCGACGAAACCGGCAGCTACGTAGAAATCCCCGATATGCCCACGAACTACCCGTTGGGCACGCGCATCTACACCCGCTTCGCCTTCTTGGCGGACGTGCGCAACTCCTTCAACATCGTCCCGATCAGTTCGCCGCGCGGCTTGCCGTACGATATCAGCCCAAAGGTTCTCCACGAATCCGAAGGCTGCGAGGGCCTAGACCATGATTATTCGTGGCTGAGCATCGACGAACTCTTGAGCTTCGACTACGACCAACCTTTGCGCTTCCGCGAAGGAGGCCGCGGCCCCGGTTGTACCGCCGCCACCTATCGCGAACTGCTCGACGACGATTTCCTGCCTGAAGTGCGTCAACTCCAAGCCCTGGGCGCTACCCGCTTGGTGTTCTGGTTCGACAACTGATCTGCTGCATTGTCTCGCTCGCCCCTGTAGGAGCGGCGCGAGCCGCCCTCGCGAGCCCACAGCCACGACGCGACCGACACTCATGCTCTATAGCCGCCAAGGCGAGTACCTGACCATCAGCCGCATCACGGGTCCAAGTCATAACCTGCTGCAACTGCGACTCACAGAAGTGCTCGACGCCGAGCCGCAGATCGAGCGCATGCCCGCCATGGGCACCTGCGTACACGGCCGCTTGTCCGACCAAGCCGTACTCGACGCGGTCAAGGCCGGCATCGCCCGGGCAAACGCTGAGTTGGGCACCGCTTACGCCATCGATCGCGTCCGCTTCGTCGACAACGACTGCCCGCCAGAAGGGGTGTATGGAATGCTGGCTGCGCTCGTGATTCGCCGCCTGCATGCGGGCGCCGAATTCGCAGGGAGCTGAACCCGTAATCGAGCGACACGCCCCGCCCAGGAGCCCCGCCTCAGCTGCGCGCTGTGCGTTCCCGCCTTGCACGCCGTTGCGCCGATGGCTTGGCACCATCGATGGCTTCTGCATCCGGTACCTCGCCTTCATGCGAATCCCCAGCCAACTCTCGCGCCAACTCCGGGTGCTCCCGACAAAACCGCGCGTTCGCCGCCAACTCGCCCCAGCGCTGAGAGGATGCTAGTTCGTCGTCCGCTCGCTCGATCAAGCGGCGTTGGTGTTCGGGCTGTAAGGAGTGTTCCAGCGATTCCAATGCGACATCCAGCAGGTCGCGGGCTTCCGCGATTGCGCGATGGTGCAGGTCTATGGCTTTGCCATGAATGTGGTCAATAGCTGCTCTATCGAGCTTCACCAGAGGTATAGCCGCTCCAGGCTGGCCGGGGATGAATTGAAGCAACTGCAGTAACAGATCGGCTGAAATGGATAGTGGCGTTGGGTTCGGCATGGCGGAGTTCCTCGCTTTAAGCGCATCGGCAGGGAACACAACAGTAATAGCCGATCTCGAATATCTGAAAAGGAGATACTCCGAGAGAAGGGTAGGTTAGCCTCCCGGCCATGAGTCGAGCCGATCGATCAGGCGATTGCGGTGATGCCAAGGTGCCCGGTTGCGAGGTCACCCTCGGTGATTTGGACCGCGGAGGATGGACGTTGTCTGTTGTGTGCCCAGATGAGCTATCGATCGAGTAAGGCGAGAGGTCGAAGTTTATGATCCAGGTCAATGCGGATATCACTAAAATTGAGCCTTGTTCTGATTCCGATACTCAGGCAACGTTGTCGATATTGAGGAACAAGTTACGCCCTGGATCTACGGACTTCATTCGAACGATCCTTCGGTCATAAGATGAAGAACAATCCCTTTCCCGCAAGCGGGCAACGACATGCGAACTCAAAGGCTGTTCGGCTTAGCATCCGCGCTCTTGCTAGCGCTACCAGTGTATCCGTTTGCCAAAGAGCGCACGTCGGCAACGTCAAGCTCCGTTAAGACCGCCACAGCCGTAAAAGGTCCGTCCTACCCGACTGCACTTATAGGGCAATGGGAGCCAGGGTCCACCCCTTGCAAGCTTCCGTTGACGTATGACAGCGACGGCGGATTCAAGATCGCAGCACGAATGCTGCAGGGCTACGAGCACTCCGACACACCGAAGAAGGTCCAGATGATCTCTCAGGCGCCGAAGGCATGGCGTATCGAGGCGATTGAGGAATATGGAGAAGACAGGAACGCCGTGGTCGATATCTATGTTCTGAACGGTGACTACTTGACTGTAACCGACGGCGAGCGATCCACGACTTACAACCGCTGCCGTTGATGCGAGGGCAATAGGGGAGGGATACCCAATGAACGATACGGCACGCACGACCTACCGCGTCATCCAGAAAGGCGTGACGGTCAATGAACCCGTAACCGACTTCGATAGTTTGGTTACCCATCACCCAAGTGATAACAGAAATGCCCGCATGGTCGACGGCGTGATCGTTCGCGCTGAGGTCGGCAGGCGGCATGCCTACATCGGCGGCGAGATTCAGGAGGTGGAGTTCGCCAAGCCGGGCAACAGCTACGGATTGAAGCCGGATCAGGTATTGCTCAAGAAGGACTTCATTATCGAGCACCCCGATCACCCGACCATGAGCGACAAGGCAAGGGATGTGCCGGTTCCATCGCCTTTGGCCGGTTACGTCGGACGCGTGGATGCGACTCAGGGTCTGGTAGACATCTACGACAAAAAGGACGGTGATGTCATAGCTCGCGTACGCCACATGAGCGACATCGCGGTATCCGCGGATCAGACGATCGAATACGGACAGTCCCTGGGAACGCAAAGCAATATCAAGACTGGGGCTAAGCACGTCCATCTGGAACTGGACACTCGGTACTACCAGCAGTACGAAAACTACATTGCCGACTTGACCAATGGCCGCCTTCCGTTGGAAGCAGAACATCGGGCAGGGGTGCAGGCGCTTCCGGTGGTAGACGACGGCGTCGTTCGCCTGGGCGAGTCGGGGGAGCGAGTCAAAGACTTGCAGCGGGTAATGGCTGACGAAGGTTATAGAGCTGTCGGCGATCGGCCATTGGATCGGGACGGTGTCTACAGGTTGAGCATGCAGGGCGCATTGCTCGACTTTCAGCGCGATCATGGGCTGCCTCAAACCGGCGACATCGACGACGCCACGCTGCAGATGGCGCCCATGCTGCCGGATCGAGCCAGAGATATGGACCGCCCCGATCACACGGTTCCAGGCCGGTGGCTACCTGCGGATCAATCCACGCCTACGCCCACTGCTCCGGGCCATCCTGATCATCGGGATCACCGTCCGGGATTGGTCGAGCCCTTGCCGCCCGCGCTCAACCAGTCCAGTCGAGAACGCAGCGCCGGTTTGCTGGGGCCCGCCGACCTGGAAATGCTTGAGCAAATTCGTTCTGGTGTTCGCAAGATCGATGAGGGGCTAGGAAAGCCTTACGACGATGCGAGTGAAAAGATCAGTCGCAACTTGTTGGCGGCGTGTCGTGACAACAGCGATGCATATCGGCAGTCAAGCGGTTACTCGTTGTCTGAGAATGCGCTGACTCGTGTAGATCACGTCGTTCTAGGCAAGTCTGGGCAGTTGTTCGCTGTTCAAGGCGACTTGAACGATCCCGCGCACAAGCGGGCATTCGTTTCAGTGGATCAGGCGCTTGCTACACCTGTGGAACAGTCCGATCAGAAGACGCTGGCAGCGAATTTGGCGATCGAGCGGGAGAAGTCCGCCACTGCTTCGCAGGATCTCTTGCGAGACGATAACCTTGCCCAGGCCGCGAAGAAGTCGGTTTAGGAGGTTGGGATCAACGCGATCTTCAATATCCTTGGAAAACATCTCCCTTGTCATGGGGAAAACTCCACGAAAGCCATTGTGCCGCCGCAGGCGGTGGGGATTGGCGCGTCGAGCATGTCCGTCGGCTTGATCTTGGTTTCGCCGCCACCGAAGATCCCGTTGACGCTGAACTCCAATGACCACCCGGTTGATGTATCGAGCACTCCTGTCGGTTTTCCCCTGGGGCTGAGCAATCGATAAGTCGATGGCCAAATCGCGAGTACGGGAAGCTTATGCTTCTTCGTGATGAGGTAAACGCAACCTTGGCGGACTTGTAGCTTGCCTTCCATTTGAGCCGTCAGCGATACCGCGTTGGGATCGGGCTTGAGGCGAACTAGCGTCACTTCTTCTTGCGCGGAGCTTGGGCTCGCGAACGCGGCGGAAGCTGTCAGGGAAAAATACAAAAGAAGGCCGGCGCATAGTCCCGCTTTGAGAAAGATCGAGTGCGAACTCATTTGAACTCTCCAGGACTCGAAAAGCAGCGCTCAGGTAGTCGATGGAGCGGGACTATCAGGCCGCAGTAAATGGCTCGCCAATCCGGCCACTCGTGGAGCGATCTTACTGCGCACTGACGTCCAAGCCACACTGGTAAGCAATAAGGGCCAGACTCACCTGCAAAGTGAGCCTGGCCCTGTTTGGTTTGGTGTCATTCAATGACATCAGCCGTGCCGAGCGCGAATAAAAATCCATCGCTCAAAACGGCTTCCGCAAACCTAGCGACCATCAATTGACGTGGAAGTACGACAAATCCTCAACCCACGACCCACCATAGTTCCCGCAAGCGCCGGTTCCATAAGCAGACGAAATCGTCGAGTTAGCATTCTTCGCCGCGATGGCAGTGGCAAGGATCGCCTTGCCACCCGGAGTCGTGGCATCGAACGACAACGACGCGGTGTAGGCGGGATGGATGCACGCAGCGGGGGCGTCCAACGGTTTGTCGAAGGTGATCATCCCCAGGCCCGAGGAGTCGACGCGGATGACGGTGATCTTGGCGTTGCTGACGGTAGCGGCGGCGGCTTGGAACGACAGGCCGAGGGCGATCAAAACGAGGGCGAGACGCTTCATGGGTTGCTCCTTGTTACGTTCGAGGTAGGTGGCATGGCGCCCATGGCGTATCCATGGGCCGCCGTTGGCTAGTCGTTGAGCAGCAGCAGTTCGAGTACGGGCGCGATGTCGAATGGGCGTGCAGTAGAGACGGCATCGACGGCAGCTTTGGCGTCGACAATGCCGGTGCCGATGGGCTGCGATGGCGTGGACGGGAATGCGCGCGCGGTGCGTTTGATGATGTCTTCGATCTCGGCCGGGCTCTTGGGCGAACTCGCGCGCGCTTGGATCAGCGCGACCACGCCGGCGACATGCGGTGCGGCCATCGAGGTGCCGTTGTAGAAGGCGTAGCTCTCGCCGCCCGGTGCGGTGGTGCCGCTGTTGAGGGTGGACAAGATGCCGGTGCCCGGCGCGGCGACGTCGACCACCTCGCCGTAGTTGGAGGCTTGGCCGTTGTTCCAGATCGATCGCGCGCCGTTGCTGTCGACCGCGCCGACGGTGATGACGTTGGCGCAGTTGGCGGGGGTGAAGCCGCCGGCATTGGCGTTGCCGTTGCCGGCGGCCACGACCACGGTGGTGCCGCGGCTTACTGCGCCGTTGATGGCGTCGGTGTAAACGCCGGGGCAGCTGCCGCTGCCGCCGAGGCTCAGGTTGATGACGCGGGCCGGGTTGGCGTTGGCGGGGACGCCGCCGACGGTGCCGCCGGAGGCCCAGACGATGGCGTCGGCGATGTCGGAAGTGAAGCCGCCGCCGACGCCGAGCACGCGCACGGGCACGATCTTGGCGTTGAACGCGGTGCCGGCCACGCCGTTGCCGTTGTTGGTGACCGCCGCGACGGTGCCGGCGACGTGGGTGCCGTGCCAGCTGGATTGTCCGAAGGTGGAGTCGCCAGGATCGCTGGCGTCGGGGTCGCGGCCGTTGCCGTCGCGGGCGACGCTGAGGTTGCTGATGAAGTCGTAGCCGGGCAGCACGTTGGCGTTGAGGTCGCTGTGGGCGGTGATGCCGGTGTCGAGCACCGCTACGACTTGGCCGGCGCCGGTGGACAGGTCCCAGGCCTGGTCGGCGCGGATGCCGGCGTCGGCGTCGGTGTAGCCCCATTGCTCGGGATAGCGCGGGTCGTTCGGGGTCAGGGTGGGGTACATGCGCGCGTCGAGTTCGACGTATTCGACGGCGGGGTCGGCGGCGATTTGGCGCATCAGCGTTTCGGCGTCGGCGGCGCCGAGCTTGTGGCTGGAGCGGATCACTTCCGCGCCCAGCGCCATGCGTCGGAAGCGTTCGACGCGCAGTTGCCCGCCAGCGAGGTTGGGCAATGCGCGCGCCGCGGAATTCAGCGATTCGGCGATCGCCGTCGCGCTGGATCGCACTGCGCTGTCGCTTCGGTATTTGACGATGAATTGGTCGTAGTAGTCGTCGGCTTGCAAGGCCGACGCGTTCACGCTGCCGGCGCTGGCTGACAGGCTGGCGGTCAACGACAGCGCGAACACTATTGCCGTCGCCATGCCGCGGCGACGTATTTCGCGTGTGGGTGTTCGATCCATTGGAGCTTTCCTTCGTCCAGAGATAAACACGCCCCGTACTGCGGGCACGGCTGGAAGAAAGCGTCAGGATGCGGGGTGCCTGTTCCTTGGCTCTCTCCAGATTTCGGAGTGCACATAATCCATATGCCGCTGCGGCGGATATGCGGGCAGGCGACATCAAGCCGTTGTGAAAGATCGAAGACTTCGCTTCGGTTTACGACGGGATGCACGAAGGCGGTATCGATGCAGTCGCGGATTCGGGCGGCGGCGATGAGGGTTGGCGGGATTCCTGATGTGTTTCGTGGGGTGTCGACGTTCGCCGTCTGGTCCAACAGCGCGGGGCGGAATGATCGGCGCGGAAGTCGCAAAGCGGTCCAAGTGGCGGCTTCGTGTGGGGCCGGCGGCCAGCGCGCCACCCAGCTCAATTGCTGGCCGGAACCGCGTCCCGCCCCCCGCCACTCACCCGCCGATCCGACCGCTCCCGGCCCGATTCCCCCACTCGACATATAAGTCCCGCGACCCCGCCGGGCCGGCGATAGCGTGTGATCGCACCCCCATCGAGGCCACCCCCATGCTGACGTCGACCGATCTTATCCAGGCCCTGCGGCCGGCTTTCGTCGTGTACGCGTTGGCCATGGCCTCGACGGGGGCGGCGTTGGAGTTCGCCTCCGACGGGGCGCGGCAGGCGGCGCGGACGCCGGTGGCGTTGCGTTGGTTGGCGGATGGGGCGTCGGCGGATGCGCGTGCGCGGCGGCCGGTGGCGGCCGTTGCCCAGGGGGCGCGGGTGTTGGGGGCTGAGCTGCGCGAGCATGCCGCGAGTTGTGCCGGGGTGGCGGCTGAGGCGCCGTTGTCGAAGGCGGCTGCGGGTTGCGGCGTGGTTGTTGCCGATGCGTTGGCGGATTTGCGTTAGTGGCGCTGGTGATGGTGTTTCGCTCTCTGCGTAGAAAGCAAAGTCAAAATGGGTTCCGGCTTTCGCCGGAATGACGATTGGGGAGTTTCGCGGTTCCGTTAACGGATTCCAGTCATAACCATGAAGGCAACGCCACCCACCTACCGTCATTCCGGCGAAAGCGGAACCCATTTTGATTTTGCTCTCGTCATCGCGGTGAATCGCGCACGCCGCTCCAGCCAAACATCCCCCTCAACCGAAAAACCGGGCGCCGCCCACCGGCGCCCGGCACCCACCATCAGTTCGGATTAGGCTCCGGCTTCACCACCACACTGCCCCGGTTATCCGGCTGCGTCGGCGCATTGCGATAGTTGTCGCGCCATTCGTTCCACCCATAACCCAAGCGCAAGCCTTCATCGGTGACGTACCCGTAACCCCAGCCAGTTCCGCTGAATCGGTTGTCGACCACCGACATCGCGCGGCCGTAATCGTTGCCCCAGCGCGCTTCCAAGATGAGTTGATAGCCGCCGCCTTCGAACAGATTGCCTTCGATATGCACCTGGTCGATATCGGCCGCGGTCTGCAGAAACAGCGCCCCGGTGTCGTTGCCGGCGGAAATATCCAGGCGGTTATTGCGGAACCCCATCCGCCGCAACGGATTCACGCCGGTGCTGAAGTCGCGCACGGTGGCGGCGGAGTTGTGCGAGGCGTTGGAACCGCTGCCGTAAGAGCGCAGCTTGTGGACGTAGTTGCCTTCGGCGAGCGCGTCGAGCTGGGCGCCGGTGTTGTAGAAGCAGATGCCGCTGCCCATGCTGTGGATGTAGTTGCGCTGCAGGATGCCGACGCCGATGAAGGCGCAGGATTTGGCGATGCGCTGGGCGGTGATCAGCGCGCCGGAGATTTCCGAATCGCGGATGATCACCCGGCCCTTGGCCGGCGGGCATTGGTTGTTGACGCAGGCGCCGTAGTCGGTGGTGGTGATCAGGTGGGTGCCGCTGCTGATCGATTTGGGGCGGATGCACGAACGTTCGATAGTGATGTCGCCCGCGGACAGGTCCAGCGGCTTGTCGATCCGCACTTCGCTCAGCACCGAGCCCGGCGCGGGCTTGGACGCACCGGTGTAGAGCGGCAGGTTGTCGCAACGCAGGCCGACGGCGGTCAGGCCGGTGTTGGTGGGAGTGAGTTGCCAACCGCGCAGCGGTGTTTGCGCGGCGGCGGTGCCGGCGAGGGTCAGGCCGAGGGCGCAGCCCAGCAGGGCGCGCGCGGCGTGGTTGAAACGCGTGTTCGTCGCTTGATTCATAGGATGCCTTCGAGGTGTTTATTACCGAAAAGCCGCGTGAGCGGTCGGGTGCAGCGGTGTCGTTATGAGTGCGCGGCGACAGGTCGGGCGTGGCGCGGACACGGTTCAACCGGTCCGGTGGCTGCGCTGCGTCCCGTTGCAGCGCAGCCATCATCGGAGTTCGCAACGGCCGCACCTCGCCGCGCATCACGCTTTTACATTCGAAAGCGTATTGCGGCGCACAACGGCTGCGCGGAGGGAAAAGATCAGGACAGTGGCTGACCTGATAAGCGTATGGGCGCGACGATTCTGTTGCTGCGATAAGGCAGGCTAGGGGTCGTATCGGCATATGATCCCGGCCGGTTTGAGGGCCGCGGCTGCTTTCATTTGTCACTGTTGCGTCCGCGGCGGCCGGGGTAGGTTAGGGAGGCCGCCGTATCGGAAATTTCGATTCGCGATGACGACTGTTCCCGGTCTTACGAATGAATCCGCGCCGGTGTCGGCGTGGCCGATGCGCGCGTCGTCTTCGCGCCGCATCGCGCTGGCGTATCTGGGCGCGTGGTCGCTGCTGGGCCTGGCGTATCTGTCCGCGTTTCCGGCGTATCCCGGCGCCACCCTCGGCGGCCATCTCGCCGATGCGGCGACCAATGTCGCGCCCGGTGCGCTGTTGGGCGTGGCGGTGATCGCGGCGGCGCACCGGATCGCCTGGATGCGGCCGTCGCCGGGATGGTTCGTGGCGATACAGGCCGGGTTCGCGCTGGCGTATTCGGCGGCGTGGATGGTGGCGATGGCGGCGGTGGTGACAGCGCGTGGGTTGGATGTCGCCGGGTATTCGACCTTGATCCTGGGCTCGGGTCCGAACCGTTGGCAGGCGATTCAAGGCATCGTGGTGTATCTGGTGATCGCCGGGCTCGCCTACGCGTATCGCGGCGACCGGCATTCGCGCGAGCAGGCCTCGCGCGCCGACCGCGCCGAGATGCTGCGCAGCCGCGCTGAGTTGGCGGCGCTGCGCGCGCAGCTCAATCCGCACTTCATCTTCAATACCTTGCATTCGGTGCATGCGTTGGTTCGCCGCGATCCGGACGCCGCACAGACCGCGGTGGAGCGATTGGGCGATCTGCTGCGTTACGCGTTGGCGGCCAAGACCGGCGCGCACGACGATGTGCGGCTGTCGCAGGAGTGGGCCTTCGTGCTGACGTATCTGGAACTGGAGAGCCTGCGTCTGGGCGAACGATTGCGGGTGGACGCGAAGATCGCGCCCGAAGCCGAGGCCGCCGTCATTCCCGCCTTCACCTTGCAGCCCTTGGTCGAGAACGCGATCAAGCACGCGATAGCGCCGTCGGTCGCGGGCGGAACGGTGAGGATACGGGCCGGCGTCGAAGGCGATCGGCTGCGTCTGAGTGTGGAGGACGACGGCAGCGGCGGGGCCGTGGTCGATTCCACCGGCGTGGGTCTGTCGCTGGTGCGCAGGCGCTTGGCCGAGCGTTATGCCGGCGACGCCCGTTTGGATGCGCAAGCGCGCGCGGTCGGGTTCGCGGTGCGGGCCGATTTACCTTTGGTACGGAGCGACAGGCCATGACCGCGACGGCTTTGCGCACGCTGATTTGCGAGGACGAATCGTTGGCCCGACAGTCGCTGATCGAACTGGTCGAGGCCGATGCGCGGCTGGAACTGGTCGGCGCCGCCGCCTCGGGCGATGAGGCGCTCAAGTTGATCGATCAGCTGAAGCCAGAGTTGGCGTTGATGGACATCCGCATGCCGGGCCGCAGCGGTATCGATGCGTTGTCCGCGTCGACGCACGCGCCGGCGGTGATCTTCACCACCGCCGATCCGACCCGCGCGACCGATGCCTTCGAGCTGGGCGCTTACGACTATCTGCTGAAGCCGTTCGGGCAAGCGCGGTTTACCGCCGCGATCGACCGCTTGCTGGCGCGTCTGGGCCCGGTGGCGTCGCAAGCGCCGCTCAAGCGCCTGTTCGTGCGTCATCGCGACGCCATCGTCCCGGTGCGCATCGCCGATGTCAGCCGCCTTGAGGCGCAGGACGACTACGTGTTGCTGCACGCGCCGGGCGGCCCGTACTGGTGCTCGCTGACCTTGTCGGCGCTGGAGGCGCGGCTCGATCCGGAGCGGTTCGTGCGCGTCAGCCGCTCGCATATCGTCAATCTGGACCGGGTCGCGCGCTTGATCGCGCACGATGCGCGGCGCCTGGCGGTGGTGATGGCCGACGGCGTGGAGATCGTCGCCAGCCGCGAAAGTTCGCAGCGTCTGCGCGCGGCGATCGCCTGACCGACGCGCCGTTCGCCGGCTGGGCCGCCCGTCGGCCGGCCCGATTGCCGCGTACACCGATTGCTTCCCACGGATCCGCGCTCAGCGGACTAGCGTCGCCGGCACTCCACCGAGGACCGGCCCATGCTATCGCCCATCGATGTCTTCACCGCCCTGGCTCCCGCCTTCGTCGTCAGCGCGCTCGCCACGCCCGTGCCGGCGAGGGCGCAGCAGTTCGAACAAGGTTCGTTGCAACGCGTACTGGAAGGCGAGGCGGTCGCGCTGAGCCTGAGCGGCCTGGCGCCCGGTGCGCTGGTCGAGGTGCGTGCGGAGCGGTCGCTGCAAGCGCCGCAAACCGAGCAGCATTCGCGCGCGGTGTTCCGCGCCGACAGCGCGGGGCGGGTGGACATCGGCGCGCAGGCGCCGCTGTCGGGCAGTTACAGCGGCGTCGACGCCAGCGGCTTGTTCTGGTCGATGACGCCGATGCTGCGCTACGCGGCGGGTCCGAAGGCCAACGAGTTCCGCTTCACGGCCTTCGTGCAGTCGCGGCAAGTGGCGCAAACCATAGTGGTGCAGCTCGACCGAAATCCCGATGTGGTGGTGGAGCCGGTCGATGCGTTCGCCGGCGCCATCGTCGCGCGTCCGCCGAAAGCGGGGCGGTATCCGACGTTGATCGTGCTCGGCGGCGCCGAGGGCGACGATTCGACGGCGCGCCACATCGCACCGCGGCTGGCTTCGGAAGGCTATGTGGTGCTCGGTCTGCCTTACTATTCGCCGAAATTCTCGGCTTCGAGCCAAGCGCGGTTTCCTGGGTTGCCGTCGCGTTTCATCGATATCCCGGTGGATCGCCTGGAGCGGGTCTGGACGTGGTTGAAGGCGTATCCCTACGTGGACCCGCGGCGGATCGGTTTGTACGGCGTGTCCAAGGGCGCGGAATTCTCGTTGATCGCCGCGTCCAATTACCCGTGGATCAAGGCGGTGGCGGCGATCGTGCCCAGCGATGTGGTGCGCGGCGGTTGGGGCTATGGCGATGCGACCGACGGTATCGCGCACTCCTCGTTCTCGTTGAACGGCAAGCCGTTGCCGTTCACGCCTTATGTCGGTTTCCGCGATGAGTTGATCAAGATATCGAAAGGCCTCGTTCCCGATTTCCGAACTGCCTCCGACGCCGGACGCTGGGCGAATCCGCAGCGGGCCGCGGCTTCGCGCATTCCGGTGGAACGTTACAGCGGACCTTTGCTCGTGGTCGGCGGCATGAGCGATGCGGTGTGGGCGTCGGGAATCGCGGCGCAGAACATCGCCGAGACGCGCGCGGCGGCCGGTCTGCCGACGACGGCGTTGATCTTCAAGGATGTCGGCCATGGGCTTTCCGGCAATGGCTGGAAACCGGATGTCGAAGGCTTCGGCGGTTTGCCGCCGGCCAACGCCCGCGCGCAGGCGCAGGCGTGGGCGGCGACCTTGCGGTTCTTGCGGCAGTCGCTCAAGCCGGAGCAAGTGCTGCATTGACTCGCCCGCCGCACGCGGCACTGTGGATGCACGAATGCCTGCGCAGACCAGCGTCCGCGCAGGCATCCGAATCCTCAGCAACTGACGGTGAACGAACCGATGTAGTCCGGCGTGACCGTGCCTTGGATGCTGATCTGGCCGGTGCACTGGTTGTGCACCGCTCTGCCGACCTGCACGCCGTTCTGGTAATACGTGCGGACTTCGCCGGGCGCCGGCAGGTAATTGGGTTTGGCCGACAGCGAAGCGCTGGCCAGCACTGTCAACATCAGCGCCATCGTCAGACTGAGCTTGATGCGGTTCATCCTTGTCTCCTGAATGCGCGTCGGCCGATTGCCGACAAGGCGAGGGTGGTGGCTCGGCGTTGCAAATGCATGGCGCGGCGCACCACGCGATGAACGGCGATGCGTTGAAAAGCGCAGCGAACGGCGGCAGAGTCCGCGTTATCGGCAAACTATCGGCCATTCAAGAAGGTGACTCCATGGAACTGGGCGCGTTCTCCGTCAGCCTCGCAGTCAAAGACATCGCGGCCTCCAAGGCGTTCTACGAGAAGCTCGGCTTCGCCGCATTCGGCGGCGATCAATCGCAGGGCTGGTTGATCCTGAAGAACGGATCGACCGTGATCGGCCTGTTCCAAGGCATGTTCGACAAGAACATCCTGACCTTCAATCCGGGTTGGGACCAAAGCGCGCAGCCCTTGGCGGAGTTCGCCGACGTGCGCGAGGTGCAGAAGTCGCTGGATGCGCAGGGCGTCGCCCTCGACGCGCGCGCGGACCCGCAGAGCAAGGGGCCGGCGCATATCCTGCTGACCGACCCCGACGGCAACACGATCATGTTGGATCAGCACGTCTAGCCGAATGCGCACCGATGGGAGCGCGGCTAGGCGCGCTCCCATCGGTCGATTCAACCGCCGCGCATTCAACGCATGGCGTTGATCCGCGCGATCGCCGCGCGCAGATTCGGCAACGGGCCGATATTGCCGCCGCTGCCGGCCTGCGGCGTACCGGTGCTGACCAGCAAGTCGCGCATCTGCCGCGGCGTCAGGGTGATGCCGCGTTGCTTGGCCACGCCCGACAACGACACCACCGCCGCGGCGACGATCGGCGAGGCGCTCGACGTACCGGAGAAGGTCTTGGTGTAGTACGCGTTGGTGCCGCCGTTGTAGAGATTGCCGTAACCGGTGGTGGTCACGCAGCGGCCCCAGGCTTGCACGTTCACCCGCCTGCCGTAGGTGGAGAACGATTGCCTGGCGCGTTCGGCGGTGCTGTCGCTGCACCAGGTGGTGGAGCGCGGGCCGCCGGCGCCGACGATGATCGAGCCCGAATCGGCGCGTCCGCGCGGGAAGGTGGCGCCGAAGCAGGCGGTGTTGTCGAGGTTCTGATTGCCGTTGCCGCCGGCCTGGACCACGTGGATGCCCTTGTTCACCGCCACCACGATGGCGTCGTAGATCGACGGCACCCATTCCACCGGCACATAGCCGTTGCAGTTGCTGGGGCCGGAGGTCTGCTGCTCGATCAGGATCACATCGCCCGCGCGCAAGGCGTTGGCGGCGGTGAGCACGGCGTTGGCCGGGTCGTAGCCGTTGGTGTTCATGGCGTTGGTGAAATGCGCGGTGGCGCCGGTGACCAGGCCGGTGACGCCGATCCCGTTGTTGTCGGCGATCAACTGCCCCATCACCGCGGTGCCGTGGTTGTTGTCGGTGAACGGATCTTTCGGGGTGCCGTTGTTGATCGCCGCGCCGGGCGCGCGCAACTTGGACAGGTCTTCGTGATTGGTGTTCCAGCTGTATTCGATATCGAGCACGCGCACGCCGGCGCCGTTGCCGCCGGGGACGGTGCGGGCGTATTCGGCGTCGATGCCGTTGTTGGCGGCGGGCAGTTTGTAGTACTGGTAGTCGTGATAAGCCGGCGAGGCCGGCGCGCGCACCGGCAGCGGCGCGGGATAGGCGATCTCGACGATGCCCATGGCGTTGAGTTCGTCGATCGCGCGGGCGATGTCCTGGCCCGGGCGCACGCGCATGCGATACCACTGCGACAGGTCCGGCTGCGCTTGCGCGGAAGCCTTCTGCGCGCTCTGAGTGGCGGCCAAAGTCGCGGTTTCTTCGGCGCGGAACAACGGCTCCACCGTCGCGATCGGGCCGTTGCCGCTGGTCAGGCTTTGCAGCGCCAGCAGCGGGCCGAACTTGGCCGAGGCCAGCGCGCCGCCGCTCATGCGCACTTGGCTGTCCTGAGCGAATTTGACCTCGATGAATTCGCGCGAGTCGTAGCGGCCGAGGGTGGTCTTGACCGGCTTCTGCGAGATCGCCTGCTGAGCATCGGAGGGCGAGGAAGGGGCCGCCATCGCGGCGGGCAGCGCGGCGAGCGCCAGGCAGGGCAGCACGGCGCGGAACAGGCGCGACAGCGCCGGGACGTGCGGAGGAACGGTGCGCATACGGAGATCCTGGGAAGAAGAGCCTGAGATGGAGCGCGACTCGGCCGGCGTTGCCCGGGCAGCGCGGTGGGGGATCGTGGAGGCGATCCGGCGGCGAGAATAGACACGCCCGAAGCGGTGCTTGATTGCGCGGCGTCACGGTTCTCCGGACCGGTCGCAAGGCGTTTTTCGGCGTGCGCAAACTTGGATCGCGCGCACGGCTTGGCCGCCCGGAACGGCGGCGTATTGCCGCCGCGAAGCAACTAGGCGTGGCACGGTTAGCAGGTTTGACCGTGGCCGTGGCGCTTGCCACGAGGCTTCGCCATGCCATCCCGGGCAGGCGCGGTTTCGAACCGGCGGCACGGTCGGTATTGCGATCCGTTCGCATTTGCTAAGATGCGCGGATCAGCCGCTGCGCACGCAGTCAGCCAGACCTCTTTAGCCGAGGCCGACTCCGTGTCCGCAGCCCGTTGCTTCCGCGCGCCCGCGCGTTCCTTGCTGTCCCTTTCTCTGGCCCTGGCGTTGCCGTTGACGGCCGCGGCGCAAACCGCGCCGGACGGCGCCGCCGACGCGCAGACGCTAGATACCGTTCGCGTCAACGCTTATCGGGTCACCTCGCATGCGCAGGGCGCGACCAAGACCGACACGCCGGTGGCCGAAACGCCGCAATCCATCGCGGTGATCGCGCGCGAAGAACTCGACGCGCGCGGCGTGCAGAACCTCAACGATGCGATGCGTTACGTCGCCGGCGTATCGCTGGAAAGCAGCGGCATCGACAACCGCGTCGACGATTTCCGCATCCGCGGCTACGACGCCGGCAGCTGGAGCAACAACGTCACCCTCGACGGCATGCGCGCGCCGCAGGGCAGCCAGTGGAACCGCACCATGTTCGACAGCTGGAACCTGGAGCGGGTGGAAGTGCTCAAGGGCCCGTCGGCGGTGATGTACGGCCAGGTGGCTCCGGGCGGCATGGTCAATCAGGTCAGCAAGACGCCGCAGCCGGGTCATCGGCCGATCCTGCAGCTCAGCCTGGACGGTCACGGCCAATACAGCGCCGCGTTCGACGTCGGCGTCGCCAATGCCGACGACAGCCACCTGGGCCGTCTGGTCGGCTTGTACCGCGACGGCGACACCCAGATCGACCACACCGAACAAAAGCACTGGTTCCTCGCGCCCAGCTACACCTGGCAGTTGGGCGAGCGCACGCGCCTGACCTTGCTCGGCATGTATCAGAAGGACCGCGGCGGCTCGACCTATCAGTTCCTGCCGATGGACGGCACGCTGGTGGCCACCCGCTACGGCCGGATGAAGAACACCACCTTCATCGGCGAACCGAGCTGGAACACCTACAACCGCGACCTGTGGACCGCGGGTTGGTTGTTCGAACACGCCTTCAACGACAACTGGACGTTGAGCCAGAGCGCGCGTCGCACCCACGTGGAATCGCTGTTCCGCAGCGTCATCACCAGCGGCGGCCTCAACCCCGACGGCCGCACCCAGAACCGCCGCGCCACCTGGGGCGAAGGCGATTCCGACGGCGACACCATCGACACCCGGATTCAAGGCAAATTCCGCACCGGCGCGCTGGCGCACACGCTGCTGTTCGGCGTGGACTGGCAGAAGGCCGACTGGAACGGCGCCCGCGCCGCGATGAACAACCCCGCGCCGATCGACATCTTCCGCCCGGTCTACACCGGCTACGTGCCGGTGACCCGCAGCCTGAGCCTGTCGCGCGGCGTCAACGAGCAATTCGGCGCCTACCTGCAAGACCAGATCGCGGTCGGCAACTGGCGTTTCCTGCTCGGCGGCCGTTACGACCGCACCGACGACGACACCTCCACATCCACGCTCACCGTCGCCACCGGCCAGACCACGCCGTGGCTGCGCACGCGCCTGAAGAACGAGGCCTTCACCGGCCGCGCCGGCGTGCTGTACGCCGCGCCCAACGGCTGGTCGCCGTACTTGAGCTATGCCGAATCGTTCCAGCCGCCGACCACCGACATCAACCAGAGCTTCACCCGCACGCCGTTCGATCCGATCACCGGCAAGCAGTGGGAAGGCGGGGTGAAGTACCAGCCGTCGAGCTTCGACGGTTTGATCACCTTGTCGGGCTACGACCTGCGCCAGCAGAACATCCTGATCGACGATCCCGATCCGACCCACGTCACCTGCGGCACCAGCGGCGCGGTGCGTTGCCAGGTGCAGAGCGGCGAAGGCCGCGTGCGCGGCCTGGAACTGGAAGCGCGGGTCACGCCGCTGGAAGGCTTCAGCGTGATCGGCGCGGTGTCGCGGATGGATTCCGAACTCACCCGCGGCCTGCCCGATGTGCAGGGCAAGCAGTTGGCGCAGGTGCCGGAATGGACCGCGACCGGCTGGGTCGACTACACCTTCCACGACGGCCCGCTGCAGGGCTTGGGCCTGGCCGCCGGCGTGCGCTACAACGGCGAGAGCTACGGCGACAGCGCCAATCTTTACCGCATCCCCTCGTACACGGTGTTCGACGCGGCGATCCGCTACCGCATCGACAGCGGCAACGGCCCGAGCACTCAGTTCGCGCTCAATATCGGCAATCTGAGCGACAAGAACTACGTGTCCACTTGCGGCGGCGTGTCCTCTTGCTTCTACGGCAGCGGCCGCACGGTGCTGGCGAGCGTTCGGTTCGGTTGGTGACGCGCGATGCCGGCGGCGGGCTGTAAATCGACCTCATCGCCCGCCGCGGCTGCCGCGTGCTCGCAAGTCCGGGAGCGCGCGGCGTGAACCCGTGGTTGCTGATTCCCGCGCTGCTGCTCGCCGTCGCTTCGGGGGTGTTGTTCTATCTGGCCTCGCCGCAACAGCAATGGCGCGCCGCGGGGGCGTGGCCGTCGCGGCGCGGCGCGTGGCCGGGGCTGGTGTGCGCGTTGGCGTCGCTGGCGCTGATGTGGTCGGCGATGGGGCCCACCGAAGCGGTGGCGGTGTGGCTGACGGTGTTGATGCTGATCACGACGCTGGCGCCGTTCGTCGGCGCCTGGCGCGCGCGCCGTCGAGGGATTAAGCCGTGAACGATAAAGCGCCGCGGCTGCAGAGCAGCCATTGGTTCGGCAAGACCTCGGCCGGTCTGATCCTCGGCTTCGGTCTGGCGCTGGCGTTGTCGGGTCTGTTCGCCTGGCTGAGCCCGGGCGGGATCGACGGCGGTGGCGGCAAGGCGCAGTTCAACATGTGGTTGATCTCGCCGATCTGGTGCGTGGTGTTGTCGTTCGTGTTCTTGTTCCGCAGCAGCGCGCGCGCCTGGCTGTGGCTGGGCGCGGCCAATGCGCTGGCGTTCGCGGCGTTGTGGCTGCTGCGTTCGGCGGCGGGTTGAGGGACGCACGATGAAACTGCGCAACGACATCATCAAGGTCTACAAGGACGTGCACATCTGGGTCGGCATTCTGGCCGGCCTGATGTTGTTCATCGCCTTCTACGGCGGCGCCATCACCATGTTCGAAAAGCCGCTGGAGCGCTGGGCCACGCCGCCCTCGCAGCTGGCGGCGCCGGTGGCGCTGGAGCGCGCGCCGGAGCTGGTCGCCGCGGTGCTGGCCGCGCATCCGGAAGCGGCCAAGAACTATCTGGTGCTGGTGGAAACCGCGCCGGACATGCCGGCGCGGGTGATCTGGCGCGTGCGCGGCCAAACCCGCCGCGATGTCACCGAGTTCGGCGCCAGCTTCGGGCCCGACGGCCGCCTGCAGGTGGAGAAGATCCGCAAGACCCCGGTGGCGCAATGGATCGACGATCTGCACCAGAACGTGGGTCTGCCGTTTCCGCATGAGATCTCGCGCTTCTTCATGGGCGCGGTGGCGTTGTTGTACGCAGTGGCCCTGGTCTCGGGCCTGATCATCCTGCTGCCGACGCTGGTGAAGGACATCTTCGCCCTGCGCATCGGCAAGAACATCAAGCGCATGTGGTTGGATGCGCACAACGCGCTGGGCCTGGTCAGTCTGCCGTTCCACATCGTCATGGCCCTGACCAGCGTGGTGTTCGCCTTCCACGATGAGTTTTACGACGTCCAGGACAAAGTCGTTTACCCCCGCGGCATTCAATGGGGCGAAGAAGAACGCGCGCCGCCGCCGCCGACCGGCGCGCAGCCCTTGCCCGCGGCGGAGTTGTTGCGGCGGGTCAATGAGCAGTTGCCCGGTTTTCAGGTCTACGGCTTCAGCTACGAACAAGGCGAGGACCGGGTCGAAGGCCACGTCACCGGTCTGGACACCCGCCACGGCACGCGTGCGCGGACTTATTCGTCCACCCATCTGGACGTCTACACCGGCGAGGTGGACACGCACGATCTGCCCGGGCACATGGATGCCTGGAACGGCTCGGTCAACGCGTTCTTCATGCTTCACTTCGGCAGCTTCGGCGGCAACACCGTGCGCTGGATGTATCTGCTGATGGGGCTGGCCGGGGCGATGCTGTTCTATACCGGCAACTTGTTGTGGATCGAATCGCGGCGCAAGAAGGACCGCGGCAACGGCCCGGTCAAGCAGACGCGCTCGGCGCGCGCGCTGGGCCATCTGACCGTCGGCGTGTCGCTGGGCTGCGTGGCGGGCATTTCCGCGACGCTGGCGGCGACCAAGTGGTTGCCGATGCGGGTCGAGAATCTGGCCGCGTGGCATCAAGGCATTTACTACGCGGTGTTCGTCGCAGCGGTGGGCTGGGCGTTCGCACGCGGTGCGGCGCGCGGTGCGGTCGAGTTGCTGTGGGCGTGCGCGGCGTTGACCTTGCTGATCCCGCTATCGAGCCTGGCCGGCCATTGGGGCCTGGGCGGCGCCTGGAATCACGCCGGTTACGGCGTGGCGGTGGATCTGGCCGCGTTGGCCGCGGTGCCGGCGTTCCTGCTGATCGCCCGCTATACCCGTCGGCGCATGCACAACGGCCACAGCGACAGCGTGTGGGCGGGCGCCGCGCCGGCGACTGCGTAAGCGAGCGTCGATCGCCGCATCGCGCTCAAGTGCGACGCGGCCGGACGGTGAGGCATTGCGACACCGCGCCGATCGGGCCGTCGGCATCGTGAATGATGCTGTGGGTCAGGCCGATGCCGTTTGCGCCGAAACTGGCGGTGGTGTCGAAGCCGAGCCAATCGCCGCGCGGCGCGGCGAACAGATGCGCGGTGAGGTCGAGATTGGGGAAGGCGACCTGCTCGGTGGTCGCGCGTGGGGTCATGCCGTTGGCGGTGTCGAGCAGGCCCACCGCGCGCGCGGTGGCGCTGACGCGTTCGCCTTCGATCAAGGCCACGTCGGTGCGCAGCCAGAACGAGGCGCGGCCCGGTTCGATCTGCTGGCGGCGCACTTGCACGCTGCGGATGAATCCGCCCGGCCACAACGTGGTTGGATCCCACTCAGGCATTTCCTCCGGCTTGGCGATGCGCGCGAACGGCGTGCCGGCGACCGCGGCGGTGTCGTATTCCTGCATCAGCCACGCGCGCAGCACCACCGCCGCGCGTCCCGAGTGGCTCAAGCGCGCTTCCACCAGTTCGATGGTGCGGCCGGCGCGCAGCACGGTCACTTCGATGTCGACCGCATCGATCGGCAACACGCCCAGGATGTCGTAGGACAAACGCGCCAGCGGCAGCCGGTCGTCGCGCCGCGCGTCGCGGTCGGCCTCGACCGCGTGCGCGAGCAGGCCCAGGGCCGGCGCTACATGCTGTTCGGCGGGATTCCAGCCGCCGCCGACATGTTCGGTGGCGCGGAACCGCAGCGTATCGAGCCGCTGAAAATACGCCGCCTGCGGCGCAACGCCCTGCGAATTCATCTGCCAGCTTCTCCCGATTCCATGCCTTGCCGGGGAGCGGCGAGGGCGATGGGGTATATCACAACAAAACCGCGCGGCCGTCGCATGGCCGATCGTGCCGGTTCGCGCGCGGTCAGCGCGCCGCTTCGTCCTTCTTGCGCGCGGCGTAGACCTTGTTGGCGATCTTCCACTCGCCGTCGACCTGCAGCAGCACGAAGTAATCGGTGAACACCGTCGCGCCATGGTCGAGCGTCGCCTTGGCCATGGCCGCGCTGCCCGACACGTCGATCGAATCGACCGTGCGCACGCGGGTGGATTCATCGGCCGCCGGCTTGCCGGAGAAGCGCGAGGCATATTCCTCCAGCGTCCACGAGGTGAATTTCCCCTCGCGCATGCCTTCGATATGCGCGCTGGGCAGGAACGCCTTGCGCAGCACCGCCGGATCGCCGCTGGCGTGGCCCTGGAAGTACTGGCCGATGGTCGCGCGGATCGCCGTGGCCGCGGCGGCGTCCTGTTGCGCCGGCGGCGTGGCCGCGTGCGCGGCGCCCAGGGTCATCAGGGCGGCGGCGAGCAAAGCGGAGCGAAGAGCTGACTTCACGGGCGTTCTCCTGTGGGGGTGGCGGCAACATAACCCACCGGCGGGGCGGTGTCGCTGACGCCGCGGCCGGCCAGGCGCGGCGGATCAGGCGGCATAATGACGACTCGCTCAGATGCCGGACCGGCCAAAGGATTGCCCATGAAGTTCGCGATCGTCTTCGCCCTGCTTGCCGTCGCCAGCGGCGGCGCGAACGGCGCCGAACCGGCGTCGAAGCTCAAGGACACCGTCCTGGCCCAGGACCAGGCGGTGTTCGACGCCTTCAACCGCTGCGATGCGGCCGAGTTCCGCAAGTACTTCGATCCCGGCGTCGAGTTCTATCAGGACAACGACGATGTATCGGTCGGCGTGGATGAACTGGTCAAATCCTTCGACGGCCGCTGCGTCGGCGGCAAGTCGAATTTGCGCCGGGAGTTGGATGCCGCCGCCGCCGAGGTCCATCCGATTCAGGGCTTCGGCGCGGTCCAACTGGGTTCGCATGCGTTCTGGATCGTCGCCGACGGCAAGCCGCGCGAGTTGGCTGCGCGGCCGCGGTTCGTGCATTTGTGGAAGCGGCAGGGCGAGCGGTGGGTGATTACCCGGGTCATCAGCTACGGGCACTAACAGGGCGATTGAACCGCCTGTCTTTCTTGAGAAGCTCTCATGGACAAGTTCGAAACAGTTACCTTCCCTTCGGCGTTCTCTTATTGGGATCGTGTTCGCGCGGCCATGTATTTGATGCTCGAACGAAAATCCGGTTACGTCTTTGTAGCGTTCTGGCCATTGCTGGGTATCGGACTGGCGGCGATGACGGTCTTCAAGACCGGCCGATTCGAAGCCTGGACCTTGTTTCCGCTCTTGGTCTGCCTGCTGTTCGTGCCGGTGATGGTGCTGCTGGGTGCGGCCACAACGCATTACATGAACAAGCAAGCCAGAGAGCCGTTTACCTACACCTTCGATGCCGATGGAATTCGGGCGGTAGGCGTCACCTATGAGTACGCGCACAAGTGGCCGGCCATCTTCCAGGTGAAGCGGCGCTCGGGGTTTCTGATGTTCTTCTTTGCGCCTGCCTGTGCGCACTGCATTCCCCTGCGCACCATTCCAGACCCCGATTTGCAGGCGTCGCTGATCGCCATGGCGGCGGCCAACGGTGCCGATACGCGCAAGGCATAGCGAAGGAATCGGTGAAATGCTCGGTCGCGATAGCGACCTGCGGTTGAAACGGATAAGGGAAGGATTTCCTATGAAGCGTTACCGCACGCCACAAGAAAAGAAGCTGCTCAGCCTGAGCCGCGACTGCCGCAACCTCGTCGCGGAAAGCCAACGCGGCGCGCGCGACGCCATCGCTCAGCGCAAGCGCTGGGTCAATCAGTCTTATCGCAAAGCGGTTCATCAGCGTCTGTCCGCGCTCAAGGGCGGCGATCCGGCCGATCCGGAGACGGTGGAATCCGAGGTCGCGGGAACGCGGCGGCACGGTTGGCGCAAATCGCGCGATGTGCCGCTCGGCCTGGCGTTGCTGGTTCGGCGCTCGCGCCTGGGCGCCGACAGCGACTGATCGGCCTCGTTGCCGCGTGCTCGCCGATGGGCGAAACTGCGGCGAACGGGCTGGGTCTGCAGCCCATTATCGATCAGGTACCCGGACCTCATGGACAGAGCGGCCGTTGTTCTCCCGTTACTGCTGCTGGCGGCTTTCGCCAGTCGCGCCGAGCCTCCGCCGGAGGCGGCGTTGTGGAACGCCGGACGCAGTGCTGCTGCGGTGTCGACCCGCGTGGACGGGCGCGCGTCGGTCACCACGTTCGTGCGGCAGGCGGATGGCTCGTTTCTCAAGATCGATCTGAGCCAAGTCGAGCAACGCAACCTGGGCAAGCTCGGCCTTGGCGGAGCCGAATACGAGCGCGTGGAAACCCAGCCGCTGCAATGGCTGGAGCGTCGCGATGGCCTACTGCAACTGCGGATTCAAACCCGGGCCTGGCGACAGGGCCGACGCTATACCGTCGAGGAGCCCGTGATTTTCCAGGCCGACGGCAAGGTGCTTTGGCGTTAGCCCTCGACCGCCGATTTCCCCTTCACGCTTCGCTTCGAGCCCTCATTCATGCGTCAGCTGCCTGACCGTATCGAAACCCAAGTCGCTCAAGAGGCCTGGATCAAACCCACCGGCGTCACCCTGGCTTTGCGCGTGGCCGGCAGTGCGACCGTCGGCACCGCCGCGGCGGTGCGCAAAAGCAAGGAACTGCTGGCGATCCAGGAGCTGATGCGCGGCTTGGAGGTCGGCGAGGACAAGATCCGGATCGAATCGGTCGCGCTCGCGGCGGGCGAGCGCTGGTTGTCGGGTTCGTCGGTCGAGATCGATCTGGAAATCCGCGATGTGCCGCTGCCGGTGGCGTCGCAGGCGCTGGCGGGCTTGTCCGCGCTCAAGGGCGTGGCGCTCAAGGACATTAGCTACGAGTACGGCGATCTGACCCCGCATCGCGACGAATTGCTGCGTGGTGCGGTAACCGAGTCGATGCGCCAGGCGCGATTGATCGCCGATACCGCCGGCTTGAGCCTGCGCGCGATCCATTCGATGTCGCACCGGTGGGTCGAACCGAACGGCGAGGGCTTGTCGCAGAACTACGAAATGGCGCGCGGTGGGCGCCCGATGTTGGCGTCGGCCTCGGCCGAAGACGTGAGGGGTTATCAGTTGATGGAGCACCACGAAGGGCGGTTGGGCATCCTTATGCGCATGGAAGTGCGGGTGGGGGAGTTCGGCGAGAAGGGCTGATCGCGGTTTGCCGCTGACCTTCGCTCGCCGGTCGCGGCGTGCGAAATCGCACGCGCATCGCTCCAATTGCTAGCCGACCCTTCAAGCACGTCATTCCTGCGAAGGCGGGAATCCAGTGACTTCAGCGTCATCCTTTCAGCCCGTCATTCCCGCGAACGCGGGAATTCAGAGACTTCAGCGTCATCTCTCCAGGCCGTCATTCCCGCGTAGGCGGGAATCCAGAGCCTTCAGCGTCACCCCTCCAGGACGTCATTCCCGCGAACGCGGGAATCCAGAGACTTCAAACGTTCTCGCACGAAAGGCACTGGATGTTCGGCTCCGCCGAAGTAAAGCGGAGCCCGCTTTCGCGGGAATGACGGACTGGAGAGATGACGCTGAAGTCTCTGAATGTTGGACTTCGCTAAAGTGAGGCGAAGCCGCCTTCGCGGCAACGACGTCCTGAGCGGTGACGACTAAGACCCGCCGATCTCACCCACCTCCCGCCTCCCATCTCGGCACGAGGCATGCCCAGTCGCACTTTATTGCTGTTTCCATAGCGCAATAAATACGTCACACACATGCCCTAAGCGCACGCCACCCTGCAGACCCTGTCTATTCGGTCTGGAGGCGTCATGCTGCGCAATCTGTTGACGATGGTGTCGGTGCTGGGGCTGTGCGGCATCGCCGGCTCGGCGTGGGCCGCGACCTGCACCACCACCCACAACGAGGCCTACCTCGGCGGCAAGAAGCCGGCGCTCGACAACGCCGAGCTCACCCAGGGCGCCCTCTCGATCTGTTATCAGGACTACAACCTGTACGCCTCCAAGGCGACCGGCGGCAATCTGTGGTCGGCGCAACACCTGACCAAGGCCAAGGTGGAAGGCGCCGAAGCGATCAGCCGGATCGATTCGAATTTCTTCAGCGAGCCCGGGCTGGCCACCACCCACGCCAGCTACACCAACAGCGGCTACGACCGCGGCCACATGATGCCGGCCGGTGATGCCTCGACCACGCCGGCGCAGAAGCAGACCTTCTCGGTCGCCAACATCGTGCCGCAGACCGGCAAGCTGAATCGCGGCATCTGGGCGCGGATCGAGAACACCGTGCGCATCCTGGCCAAGAGCTACGACGAAGCCTATGTGGTGACCGGCCCGGATTTCGAGAACATGGACACCACCATCGCCAGCGGCAAGGTGGTGGTGCCCACCCAGACCTGGAAGGCGGTGTACGTGCCCGATGCCGGCGTCGCCGGCGCGTACTGGTGCGAGAACACGCTGACCCCGGTGTGCAAGGTGATTTCGATCGCCGAGCTCAAGCGCACGGCGTTCGTCGATGCGTTCCCGGGGCTGGCCTCTTCGCTGCGCAATCAGACCTCGGCCGATTGGAGTGAGGTGTTGGTGTTGCCGTAAACGGGCATGCGCTTGATCGCAGCCGCCGCCGAAGCGGGCGGCGGCCCGCGATAGTGAGGACTGCGCGGCGGCGCAAAATTCTGCGGGTTGCTAGCGAAGCCGCGCAGGCGCACTCTGGGCCGGTCCGGTCCTTTGGGGCCGGGCGTTGATCGGGCGCAGGATCCGGGTCGCGGCTTCGATACCGGCCGATCCACGCCTTCGGAGCTGATGTCGAAAGCCTGATCGCGCTCCTGGGTGGAGCGGCTTGTGCGGCAGGCGCGCGGCCGACGAATCTGCGGGCGGCCGATTCAGCTGAGTCCTCGCGGCGAATGGAGCGCACAGTGGATAAGGATCTGTCGACACCCGAAAAAGCCTTGCACGCGCTGGCAGACGCGTATCGCGACAAGGACATGGACCTGGCCGCGACCTATCGGGATTTCCCGCTCGAAGCCCGGCTGGTGCTGCAATACCTGGACAAGCGCGCGGGCGCGCCGACGGCGCAAGCCATCGCCGAGTTGGCCGCCACCTTGCAGGCGAAGTGGCGAGAGGCCGGCCCACCGGATCTGGCCAGCGTGACCACCCAGGTCGTTTCCAGCGAGCATTACGCGGAGTGCTTCTACGTGGTCACCGAACAACTGCGCGCCGCCGATGGCCGGGTTTCGTCGCAGCGATTGTTCATGGCCCAAAGCGGCGGCCCGTGGGTGGTGCTGTGTCCGGCCTTGATCTACGAAACCCAGCGCCAGGAAAAGAAACCGTGGTGGGCGGTGTGGTGAAACGCCGGGCAACGCCCACGCGGTGATACCCTGGGTGCAAAAACGCTTTCCGTCCGGCCCCGTCGCGCCGCACAAGGAAGAGTCCGCATGCCGCTTCGTCCGCAGGCCGAACGTTTCGTCGAGCGCTGGGCGCATCCGCTGATTCTGGCCGGCGCGCTGGCGCTTTGGTGGCTGCTGGGTCGCGGCGAGTTGGCGTTCTGGACCAGCATGGCGGCGGTGCTGCTGCTGTTGCAGGTGCTGGAACGCTGGGTGCCGGCGATGCCCGACTGGCGGATCGGCGCGGCGGCCACCGCACGCTTGATCGGCGTGTATCTGATCGGCCTGTGGGTGTCCGGGCTGATCGTCGATGGTTACCGCGAACTGCTGCCGCCGGCCTTGCACGTCGTTCGCGATCGGATCGGCGCGGCGTTGTGGCCGCAATCGTGGCCGTGGTTGGCGCAGGCCTTGCTGTTGTTCTTCGCCGCGGACTTGATCTATTACTGGATTCACCGCGCCATCCACCGCTCGGCGTGGCTGTGGCGGATCACCGGGCACGGCTTCCACCACGGTTTCCACAACCTGCAATCGCTCAATGTCGGCTCCAACCATCCCTTCGAACTGGTGTTCGTGGCACTGCCGTTGGCGCTGCTGGCCGGGCTGACCGACGCGCCGGCCGAAGCGGTGCGCATGGCCGGCGTGCTGTTGCTGACCAACACCACCCTGGCCCACGCCAATCTGCGCATGGACACGCCGGTGCTGCGGTTCTTCCTCACCGACAGCGGCGCCCACCGCCGCCACCATTCGGCGGTGTTCGAGGACAGCAACACCAATTACGCCTGCAACGCCATCGTTTGGGACCGGCTGTTCGGCACCTACAGCCGCGGACCGGTCGCGCAGACCGGCATCGGCCCGCGCCAGCCGCCGATCTGGCGGCTGTACCTGCTGCCGTTCCGCGAGCCGCCGGACGTGGACACGGTGGCCACCCGCTCGAATGCGCCGGAGTGAGACGCAGGTACGCCGATGGAGATCGGACGTGTTTGAACGCCGGGCGGCGCTGACGTATGTTCGGCGGCGCGCATGGGCGTGGCGGCGTCTGCGGCCGCTTCGACAAGACGGACGTTCCATCTGAGTCAGGACGCACGGATATGCACGACTTGAACTCCGAGACCAGCCTGAGCTTTCAGACCCACCGTTTCCGCGATTGGGCCGCGGCCGACGCCAAGCCGCAGGAAGGCCAGTGGGAGTGCGATTACGACGCGTGGCCGGCCTGGCATCGCGCGGTGTTGGTTTGCGTCGCCGATCACGTCTCCAGGCCGTGGTCGTTCGATGACATCGAACAGGTGCTGTACGCGATCGCCCGCGACAACGACACCCAATACCTGGCCCGCGAAATCCGCATGCGCCAGCCGGAGACCTTGCTGTTTCTGACCCGCGCCGCGTTGGCCCACGGCGAGGCGCAGGCGCGTTGGCAGTTGGCGGTGGAGCTGGAAATGGTGGCCGGCGAGGCGTCGGAACATCTGCTGCTGGCCTTGGCCACCGACGAAGACGAATACGTGCGCCGCCGCGCGATCCGCTCGCTGACCGCGATCGGTTCGGCCGCGGCCGAAGAACTGGCCTGGGCCGCGTGGTATCGCCCGGGCGAGCATCAGGAATGGGCGCGGATGTCGGCGCTGGAATGCCTGCGGCAGCTGAAGTCCGAGCGTTTGCGCCCGCTGCTGGCGGAGGCCTTGCGCGATACCCGGCCGTTCCTGCGTCAGCAGGCCGAGCGCATGCGCGATGAAGAACTCAAGTGGGCCAAGGCCTCGCTCGGCGGCGGGTGAAACGCCGGGTCTTCGGGCCAGCCGGAGCCGACGCGGCTCACGCAGCGCCGCGCCAACGCAACCACTAGCCGAATAGCGATGCGGGAACGCTCGCGCGGCCCCGCATCGCTCGATGGTTCACCGAGTTCGCGCGGCCGCCGTTACGGAGCCGCGTCGCCGGCCTTCTCCGCGATCGGACGCGCCTGCTGCACCAGCGCGAGCAGGAACTTGCCCGGCTCCTCGGTCATCGGCATGTGCGCGGAGTGTTCGAACCACACCAGCGACTTCTGCGGCGCGCGCACCTGGGCGAACCATTCGGCGCCGACGTCGGAGTTGACGTTGGTGTCGTGCCGGCCGAGCAACAGGATCAGCGGGCAGTCCAGGGTCTTGATCGTGCTCAGGTCCTGGCTCATCAGCTGCGGCAGCAGGATCGGGGTGGCGAAGTCGTTGCCTTTCCAGATCGCGCGCGCTTCATCGTCGCTGTAATCGGGCGAGAGTTTGGCCAAGCCGCTGTCGGCTCGATTGTTCTGGCGATAGGCCATGGTGCCGCCGTAATGCTGCAGCCATTTGCGCTGGGCGTAGATCTGCTCGATGGTCGGCGGATGGCCCGGCGCGGCGTACGGCGCCAGCGCCTTCAGTTCGCGCACCGCCTGGGCGTTGCCGTCGCGCTCGGCCAGGGCCAGGGTCGAGCGCCAGCCGCGGCGTTCGCTTTCGAGCATGTCGGCGGCCTGGCCGACGCCGATGTAGGCATGCAGCCACTGCGGATGCTTGCGCGCCACTTCCAGGCCCAGGTAGCTGCCGTAGGAATGACCGAGCAGGAAGATCTTGTCCTTGCCCAGATCCTTGCGCAGCCACGTCACCATTTCTTCGACGTCGGCGATCATCCGCTCCGGCGTCAGCGTCGCGGCGATGTCCTTTTCCGGGGTCAGCAAATGGGTCTTGCCGGCCGCGCGCTGGTCCCATTGCACCACGGTGAAGAACTCTTCCCAGCCGCGCGCGGACCACCAGCTCATCGGCATCGCCACATAGCCGGGACCGCCGTGCACGACCAGCAACACCGGGTTGCGCGGGTCGGTGCCGCGGATGTTGATCCATTGTTCGATCCCGCCGATGCGGACCTTCTGGCTGCGGTCGATGCCGCCGGGTACGACGATCTTGCGCGCGTCGGCGACGACGGCGACCGCTTCGGCGCGGCTGGCGGGCTTGGCCGGCTGGACCGCCGCGGGCGTCTCGGCGCGGGCGCCGGGCAGCGCGGTCAGTGCGGCGGTGGCGAGGATCAGGCTGCAAACGAGGGCTTTCACGCGGGCTCCGGGCGGTTGGGCGGTTCGGTCGGGTACCAGAGATACGGGCAAGGCGGAATCGGTTTACAGCCGATTCCAGGCCTGCGCGGCCTGCGCCCCGCCCGGACCGCCCGGACCGCCCGTGGTGCGGCGGGACCGGGGCCGGTAAGGTTTGCGGCCTGGCCCATCCTCGCCGATCCGATGCTGATCCGTCCCTACCGACCCGACGACGCGTTGGCGCTGCTGCAGGTGTTCCGCGCGGCGGTGCGCACCACCGCCGCGGGCGATTACAGCGCCGAGCAGATCGACGCCTGGGCCCCGGCCGAGATCGATGCGCAGCAGCGCGAGCGCTGGATCGAACGCATGCGCGCGATCGGCCCGTTCGTGGCCGAGGTGGAGGGCGCCATCGCCGGTTATGCCGACGTCCAGGCCGACGGCTACATCGATCATTTCTTCGTGGCGCCGGCTTACGGCGGGCGCGGGGTCGGTGCGGCGTTGATGGCGCATTTGATCGCGACGGCGCGGGCGCGCGGCTTGCAGCGCCTGGAGTCGGATGTCAGCCGCACCGCGCAAGCGTTCTTCGCCCGTTTCGGGTTCGAAGTGATGGCGCAGCAGCGTCCGGTCGTGCGCGGGGTGGAAGTGCCGAACGCGCGGATGCGTGCGGTGTTGGCGCTGCTGGCGGGTGAGTTGCGCTGCCCCTGCTGCGGCTGCAAAACCCTGGGCGAGCGAGGCGGATACGAAATCTGCGCGGTGTGTAGCTGGGAGGACGACGGGCAGGACGATGCCGATGCCGATGAAGTGCGTGGCGGCCCCAATGGCGATCTCAGCCTGACTCAGGCCCGCGGCAACTATCGCGACTTCGGCGCTTGCTGTCAGCGCTTGCTCGCGCACGCGCGACCGCCGCGCGCGGATGAGTTGTAGCAAGATGCGGTTCGCATTCGGCGCGGCGGAATCGGTACGCGCGCAATTTTTAGTTCGAACGAGTCTTCACGATGGATAGAGAACCCGAGGCCCTGACGACCGTGTCCGCCGGCAGCGTCCAGCAAGGCGATCTGTTCTGGTTGCCGCCCGATCCAAGCCGCGGCTCGGTACCCGGCGTGCCGCATCCGCACGTGGTGGTGCAGGACGATCTGTTCAATCGCTCGCGTATCTCGACGGTGGTGGTGTGCGCGCTGAGTTCCAATCCCGCGCGCGCCAGCGAGCCGGGCAATGTGCTGCTGGAACTGGGCGAGGGCGGGCTGGGCAAGCGCAGCGTGGTGGTGGTCTCGCAGGTGTCGTGCGTGTACAAGGCGCGGCTGGGCGAGCGGATCGGCGCGTTGTCGCCGGAGCGGGTGGCGCAGATTTTGGCGGGGATGCGGTTTTTGCAGGCTTCGTTTTTTCGCTGAGGGTGGCGTTTGGGGCTCGCGGGCCGGTGAGAGCGAAAATCAAAATGGGTTCCGGCTTTCGCCGGAATGACGGTGGGGGGAGTGGCGCGGCCATGGTGTTGCGGGCGGCGCTGAAAGAGAACGGGCCCGGTGCGTTCGCGCCGGGCCCGTTCGTCGATGCGGCGCGGTTTACATTTCGATGCAGTCGAAGCGCACGTCCGGATTGACGTCGGCTTCGTAATCCACGTCGTCGCGTTCGAAGCCGAACAGCTTGAGGAATTCGTGCTTGTAGCCGGCGTAGTCGCTGATCTCGAACAGGTTCTCGGTGGTGACCTGCGGCCACAGCGCCGTGCACTGCGCCTGCACGTCTTCGCGCAGTTCCCAGTCGTCCAGACGCAGACGCTGCTCATCGTCGGTGGCCGCGGGCTGGCCGTCCTGGCGATACATGCGCTCGCCGTACATGCGGTTGAGCTGTTCGATCGGGCCTTCGTGCAGGCCCTTTTCCTTCATCACCTTGAACACCAGGGCGATGTACAGCGGCAGCACCGGAATCGCCGAGCTGGCCTGGGTCACCACCGACTTGAGCACCGCCACGTTGGCGCTGCCGCCGTGCTTGGCCAGACGCGCGTTGAGTCGGTGCGCGGTCTGGTCCAGATCGACCTTGGCCTTGCCGAGCGCGCCGTGCCAATAGATCGGCCAGGTGATTTCGGTGCCGATGTAGCTGAAGGCGACCGTGCGCGCGCCGGGCGCGAGCGCGTCGGCGCGTTCCAGCGCGTCGATCCACAGTTCCCAGTCCTGGCCGCCCATCACCGTGACGGTGTCGGCGATCTCCTGCTCGGTGGCCGGCTCGATGGTGGCCTGGATCACCGTGTCCTTGTTGGTGTCGATGGCGCTGGAGGTGTACGGCGCGCCGATGGTCTTGAGCGCCGAGCGCACGATCTCGCCCGTGCCCGGCAGCTTGCGCACCGGCGAGGCCAGCGAATACACCACCAGATCGACCTGGCCGCCCATTTCGTTCTTGATCAGTTCGATCGCCTGCGCGCGCACTTCATCGGAGAACGCGTCGCCGTTGATCGAGCGGCAGTACAGGCCTTCGGCCTTGGCGAACTTGTCGAACGCGGCGGAGTTGTACCAGCCCGCGGTGCCCGGCTTGCTTTCGCTGCCGGGCTTTTCGAAGAACACGCCGAGCGTGTCGGCGCCGTAACCGAACGCCGCGGCGATGCGCGCGGCCAGCCCGTAACCGCTGGACGCGCCGATCACCAACACCTTCTTGGGGCCGTTGCCGCGCGCGCCGAGGGCGCGGGTGGTCTGGATCTGGTCGCGCACGTTGAGCTCGCAACCCAGCGGGTGCGTGGTGACGCAGATGAAGCCTCGGACCTTGGGCTTGATGATCAACGTGAATTCCTCGTTCTGTGGGGCGTGCGCCGCATCTTAGTGGCTGGGGCGGGTTTGAGAAACGCCGGTTTCGCCGCCAGGGCCGGCATTTTCGCCTGAACGGCGCGCGTGCGCAGGAGTACGGTGGAACGCTCGGTTGCCGCGCGCGGCCTTGTGGCGGCTGGATCGCGCTGGCTAAGCTGCGGGCCCGCTCGATCCATCGCGCCGGCGAGAATCCACGATGAGCCGCAGTTACCGCATCTATCAGGTCGACGCCTTCACCCGCGAGGCCTTCACCGGCAATCCGGCCGGGGTAGTGCTCGACGCCGACGGGCTCAGCGATGCGCAGATGCAGGCGATCGCGCGCGAGTTCAACAACTCCGAAACCGCGTTCGTGCTGTCGCCGCGCGACGACAGCCACGCGCTGTGGCTGCGTTACTTCACCCCGACCACCGAGGTGCCGGTCTGCGGCCACGCCACCGTCGCTGCGCATTACGCGCGCGCGGTCGAGCTGGGCTTGCCGGCCACTTCGCTGCGCCAACTCACCGGCGTGGGCGTGATGCAGATCGATATCGAACCGGACGGCGCCGGCGATTACCGGGTGTGGATGCGGCAAAACCCGCCGCAATTCGGTCCGGCCCTGAGCGATTCGGAATGCGCGGCCTTGGTCGCCGCGTTGGGGATCGATGCCGACGAACTCGGCGATGGGCCGGTGGAGATCGTGTCCACCGGCCACTCCAAAGTGATGGTGCCGCTGCGTCGGCGCGAACGGATGGACCGGCTCGCACCGGATCTGCCGGCCTTGGCTGCGCTGAGCCGCCGCATCGGTTGCAACGGTTTCCACGTGTTCGCCCTGGACGCGCCCGCGCCGGGCGTGCTCGCCCACGGGCGGATGTTCGCGCCGGCCATCGGCATCGCCGAGGATCCGGTCACCGGCAACGCCAATGGTCCGCTCGGCGCGTATCTGGTGCGGCATCGCCTGATCGATCCGGCGCGCTATCGCGACGGCTTGAGCGCGGTGATGGGGCAGGGCGAAGCGATCGGGCGTCCGGGCCGGGTGCGGGTCGAAGTCGCGGTCGAAGGCGCCGATGCGCAGCCGGTGTCGGTGCGGATCGGCGGCGATGCGACGATCGTGTTCGCCGCCACCATCCGGGTGTAGCGCCGCGAACGCGTCAGTGACGCGAGCCGGCGATCTGCGCCGGCGCCACGCCGAGCACCCGGCGCATGCAGCGGGCCATGTGGCTGGCGTGGGAAAAGCCCGCTTCCAAAGCGATTTCGCCCATGTTGCGGCGGCCTTGCAGCAGCAACGCGCGCGCGCGTTCGACCCGCCGTTCCAGCACGTAACGGTGCGCCGGCATGCCCACCGCTTGTTTGAACAAGGGCTTGAAGTGCGACAGGCTGAAACCGGCCACGCCGGCAAGTTCGGCCAGGCTCAGGTCTTGGTCCAGGTGCGCTTCGATGTAGTCGAGCACATGGCGCAAGCGCCACAGCGGCAAAGTGTGGCCGGGCGCGGCGGTGACGCCGGGCTTGCGCGATTGCAGCGCGAGCAAACGCGCGGCCAGCGCGCTGGCCAGGCCGTCGACGAACAAGCGCCCGCCCGGATACGCGTCGCGGTCTTCGGCCTGCATCATCCAGCCGATGCGTTCGATCTGCGGATCGCGGATATGGATCGACGGCGCCAGATCGCCGTCGTCGCGGCTCAGGCCCATCGCCTCGGAGGTTTCGCGCAGCAGCGACGGGCTCAGCCGCAGCAGCAGCGAGAAGGTCGGCTTGGACACGGTCCAGCGGGTGCTGGAACCGGCCGGCACCACGCAGAACTGGCCGTGCAGGCGCACGCCCTGGCGCTCGAACCGGCCGACCCGGTACGACACCGGCACCGGCGCGCCTTCGTGCACGCACAGCACGTGGCGGCGGTCGACCGGCGAATCGAACAGGCCCAGCGGCACCGGCGAGGTGAGCACGTCGAGCAAGGGCGTGCGGTCGGGGCCGACGCTGGCCAGCAGCGCGGGCGAGGGGGCGGGGTAGCACGGGGGGCGGTCGCTCATGGCGCGATCCTCGGATCGGCGCGTGGGCGGTCGACAGTGCCGGAGATCATGACTTTGTTTTTGTTTGATGTTCGCGATGCGGTGGTGCGGGTGGGGATCGTCGTGGTTGCGGATTCGCGGTCGCGGCTCGCGCCGCTCCTGCAGGGGCTTCGGATCGATCTGGGCTGCCTGTAGGAGCGGCGCAAGCCGCGACCGCGAATCCACAGCAACGACGCCACCGCTATTCAGCTTCAAGGCCCGTCGCGACGAGCCCGCAGGCCACCGCCGGCACGCCTTCCACTTCGACAACCCTACATGAATAAAATCGGTTAAGTCCCGCAAACCCAAGGTTTTTTGTCCCGCAATCGCGTGCTACCCTCGCGACGATGACCCGACGCCACACCGCCCGTTGCGCCCTGTTCGGCGCGCTCTCGATCGTGCTGGCCGCCTGCGCTACGCAGGCGCCTACCGCGCCCATCACCCCCGCGCCGCGCCCGGCCCAGCCCGCGCCCGCTCCGACCGCGGTCAAACCCGCCACCCCGGTGGTCGGTACCCCGGCCTTGCCCGATCCGGTGGTGCAGATGCCGATCGAACAGGCCCGCGCCCAGTTCGTGCGCGACACCGCGGCCAAATACGGCGTCGACGCCGCTTACATCGAGTCGGTGCTGGCCAAGGCGCAGATCCGCGACGGCATCGTCGCGGCGATGTCGCGCCCGGCCGAGGCCAAGCCGTGGCGCGATTACCGCCCGATCTTCATCACCCAGGCGCGCATCGACGGCGGCAAGGCGTTCCTGGCCGAGCACCGCGCCCAGCTCGAACGCGTGCAGGCGCAGACCGGCGTGCCGGCCGAGATCATCGTGGCGATCGTCGGGGTGGAAACCAGCTTCGGCAAGAACACCGGCAAGTACAACGTGGTCGACGCGCTGTACACGCTGGCCTTCGCCTACCCGCGCAGCGGCGATCCGGCCAAGCTCGATCGCGAGAACCGCCGCGAGGCGTTCTTCCGCGGCGAGCTCGGCCAGCTGTTCGCGCTGGGCAAGGAAGAAGGCATCGACATTACGACCCTCACCGGCAGCTACGCTGGGGCGATGGGCTGGGGCCAGTTCATGCCGTCGAGCTACCGCGAGTTCGCGGTCGACGGCGACAACGACGGCAAGCGCAATCTGTTCACCGATCTGGACGACGTGTTCTTCTCGGTCGCCAATTACTTCGTCAAGAAGGGCGGCTGGGTGCGCGGCGGTCCGGTGGTGGCGCGGGCCGGGCGCGATGCGCGCGCGGCCGATTTCGTGCCCGACAACATGGACCCGGTGTATTCGCTCAGCGACCTGGCCGCGCGCGGCTACCGTCCGCTGACTCCGGTGGCGCCGAGCGAGACCGCGACGCTGCTGAATCTCGATGGTGTGAACGGTCCCGAATACTGGCTCGGTTTCCGCAATTTCTACGCGATCACCCGCTACAACATCTCCAAGCATTACGGCATGGCGGTGTACCAGTTGGCGGAAGCGATCGCCGGACGGGAGAATCCCTTGGCCACTGCGACTGACTCGCCCAGTTCCGCCGCGTCCGCGCCGGCGGCCGTTGAACCGCAGGCGCCGCAGGCATGAGCGGCGCGGGCCCGAGGCGGCCGCCGATCGCCCACGCGATCGTCCGGCTGGCCGTCGCCGCGTTGCCGCTGGCGCTCGCCGCCTGCGCCAGTTCGCCGAAGAAATCCGCGTCGCAGCCGCATGCGCTGCCCGACCGCGATCGCGTCCACAGCAGCAGCCTGCCCGCGCACGGCGGACGCAAGAAGTCGCCCTACGCCGCCGCCCAGGAAGACCTGAGCAAGCGCGGCAACTACAAGGCCGGCGGCTTGTACGCGCCGGGGGTCAAGGACACCACGCCGGACTACATTCCCGACGTCGATGCCATCCCCGAGCCCGAGGTGGTGGCCGAGGCGCGTTCGCAGTTCGGCAACCGCTCGCCGTATCAGGTGCTGGGCAAGAGCTACAAAGTGCTCGACTCGCACGACGACTACGTCGAGACCGGCACCGCCTCGTACTACGGCCAGAAATTCCACGGCCGCCGCACCTCCAACCTGGAGGTGTACGACATGTACGCCTTCACCGCCGCGCACAAATCCTTGCCGCTGCCGAGCTTCGCCCGGGTCACCAACCTGGACAACGGCAAGGCGGTGACGGTGCGGGTCAACGATCGCGGCCCGTTTCACGACGGCCGGGTGATCGACTTGAGTTACGCCGCCGCGGTCAAGCTGGGCATCACCCAGCGCGGCACCGGCCGGGTCGAGGTGCGCGCGCTGCATCCGGGCGAAGCGCCGCCGCCGGTCTACGCCAGCGCCGCCAACAATCCGCCGCCGGCCGCGGCCAAGCCGGCCGCGCCGAGCGCGATCGAC